>JACZWD010000029.1 GCA_022572335.1 Pseudomonadota bacterium | reverse complement strand
GTCCAACCGGTTGACCGAGGACGGATACGTCGCGCTGGTGCGCGGAGACCTGATGCGGACCCAGTTCCTCGAAAGCGTCCAGGCCGGCGCGGCGGCGCCGCGCACGCTGGTGACGGCCATGTACAATCACCGCCAGGAGAAGCGCATCGCCGACGTGCTCAGGGTGGCGGACGGCGCCATGACCGGCATCCCGCAACCCGACGAGGAGACGCTGGCGGCGTTTCACAAGGACAACGCGGGCCGCTTCACCGCGCCCGAGTACCGGGCGCTCACCGCCGTCACCCTGACGGCGGAAGACCTGGCCAAGGAGATCGCCATCTCCGATGAGGCGCTCCGCGAAGCCTTCGAGGCCCGCGAGGACGAGTTCGACCGGCCCGAGCGGCGCCGGCTGCAGATGATGGTGCTCGACGACGAGGATGCCGCCAGGCGCGCCTATGGCATGCTTGGCGAAGGCCGGGATTTCGCCGGCGTGGCCAAGGAGGTGGCGAACGCGGACGCCGAAACCGTGGACCTGGGTTGGGTCACCCGGAATCAGCTCCTGCCCGAGCTGGCCGACGCCGCGTTCTCGCTCCAGGAAGGCGGGTACGGGGAGCCGGTGAAAAGCCCGCTGGGGTGGCACCTGCTGCGCCTTGTCGACGTGGAGACGGCGCGCCGGCAGACACTTGACGAGGTTCGCCAGGCGCTCACCGCCGAACTCGCCAGGGACCGGGCCATCGACGGCCTGGTCGACCTGGCCAACCGGCTGGAGGACGAACTGGGGGGCGGCGCGGCGCTGGAGGAGGCCGCGTCGATGCTTAACCTGAAGCTGACCAAGGTCCCCGCCATCGACCGCGGCGGCCGCGGCGCCGGCGGCGATCCGGTGCGGGGCCTGCCGCCGGGAACCCAGTTCCTGGCCACCGCGTTCCAGACCGCGGAGGATACGGAAAGCGCGCTCACCGAAGCGGGCACGGACGCGTACTTCATCGTCAGGGTCGACAGCGTCATGCCGCCCGCCCTCAGGCCTCTAGGCTCCATACGCGCCGAGGTCACCGGGGCGTGGAAGGCGGAGCGCCGCGCCGAAAAGGCCAAGGCGACCGCCGAAGGCATCCTGGCGCGGCTTCGCGACGGCGTGGCGCTGGCCGCCATCGCCGCCGAAATGAGGCTGGGCATCAAGACCACCGAGCCCTTCACCCGGTCCTCCGGCGCCGCCGCCAGTGGTCTGCCCGGCGCCCTGGTGCGCGGGCTGTTCGAGGTCAGGCCCGGCGAGGCCACCATGGCGCGGGCCGTCGACGGTTACGACGTGGCGCGGCTCAAGGAAGTGCGGGCCGCCGATCCCTTCGCCGACAAGGACGGCCTGGAAGCGCTGCGCGCGCAGATCACGGAATCGATGCGTTCCGATTTGCTGGTTCAACTGGCCGGCGCCCTGCGCAAGCGCTATCCCGTGAGCGTGAACCGGCAGGTCTTCGACAATTTGTTCTAGAGGCGCCCGCCGGCGCGAACGGATGAAGACCCTTCCCGACTTTCCCGCCTTCCGGACGGCTTACGCGGCGGGGCGTCCGCAGGTGGTGTGGACGACCCTGGTCGCCGACCTGGAGACGCCGGTTTCGGCCATGCTCAAGCTGGCCGAGGGCCGGCCCAACAGTTTTCTCCTGGAATCCGTCGAAGGCGGCGCCATCCGCGGGCGCTATTCGTTCATCGGGATGAAGCCGGACCTCGTCTGGCGCTGCTTCGGCGACCGGGCCGAGGTCAACCGCCGGGCCCTCGCCGACGCCGATGCGTTCGAGCCCGCCGGAGCCGGCGCGCTCGAGTCCCTGCGCGCCGTGGTCGCCGAATCGCGCATCGACCTGCCGGCCGGCCTGCCGCCCATGGCGGCGGGCCTGGTCGGGTACATGGCCTACGACATGGTGCGCCTGGTGGAACGGCTGCCCGACGCCAATCCCGACCGGCTGGGGACGCCCGACGGCATCTTCCTCAGGCCGACGGTGATCGCCGTCTTCGACACCATCGAGGACTCGGTGGCGGTGATCACGCCGGTGTGGCCGGACGGGAAGGTGGACGCCGGGGCGGCGTTCGACGGGGCGCGCGGGCGCCTCGCCGAGGTGATCGCCGACCTCGAGCGCAGCCCGCCGCAGCGGCGCGGCGCCGGGTCCGAGGCGCCCGCCGCTCCCGAACCCCGGTCCAACATGGAGCGCGAGGCCTTTCATGACATGGTCAAGGCGGCGAAGGAATACATCGTCGCCGGCGACGTCCTGCAGGTGGTGCTGTCCCAGCGCTTCCAGGTGCCCTTCACGCTGCCCCCGTTCGCGCTGTACCGGGCGCTGAGACGGCTCAACCCGTCGCCGTTCCTGTTCTTCCTGGATTTCGGCGCCTTCGCCGTGGTCGGCTCCAGCCCCGAGATCCTGGTCCGCGTGCGCGGCGGCAAGGTGACCATCCGCCCCATCGCCGGCACCCGTCCGCGCGGCGCCACCGCGGAAGAGGACAAGGCCCTGGCCGACGAGCTTCTCGCCGACCCCAAGGAGCTGGCCGAGCACCTGATGCTGCTCGACCTCGGGCGCAACGACGTGGGCCGGGTGGCCAAGGTGGGCTCGGTCAGGGTGACCGAGCGGATGGCCATCGAGCGCTACTCCCACGTCATGCACATCGTCTCCAACGTGGAAGGCGATCTCGATCCCCGGTTCGACGCCATGGACGCCCTGCTCGCCGGCTTCCCGGCGGGCACGGTCTCCGGGGCGCCCAAGGTGCGGGCCATGGAGATCATCGACGAGCTGGAATCCGAGCGCCGGGGCATCTATGCCGGCTGCATCGGCTATTTCGGCGCCAACGGGGAGATGGACACCTGCATCGCCCTGAGGACGGCGGTGGTCAAGGACGGGACCATGTTCGTCCAGGCCGGCGGCGGCATCGTCGCCGACAGCGACCCGGAATCCGAATACCAGGAAAGCCGCAACAAGGCCCTGGCCCTGATCCGCGCCGCCCAGGAGGCGGTGCGCTCCGCCGCCGGGGGTGGGTAGGCCGTGGACTCATAAACGAGAGTTGGGTCAGCGGCGGGACGCCGATGTCGGGTTTAGGGTCTGTACTCAATTAGGGCTAACCCATTGAAACTGAGCACTCTGATTTTTCGCGTCGCATGGCAAGAGTGAATCTTATCAGACGGTTGCGAGTTATTGAGTCCAGACCCTAGAGCCAACACCGGTCCGAAATCCGCTCATTCGGGCACTTCCGCCTGCAGCCGTAAGCCAATGTTGTCGCCCTCTGTGCCTCGAGGACCGTCTTTTATCAAGAAACTAAACCAAGTACGCTTAGCAAACGCGCTGAATCACTACACGTCAGCTAATCCTTCGGAATACTAAGGGAATAAGCCCTTCCAACTAACCCAAGGACAATAGTATAAAAGACAAACCAGACCATCACCTTTACTATTATAGCCCCTTCGACGAAATAGGATATATTTCCGTACAAACCCAAAGATATCATGGATTGTAGGAAATACCCAACCGCTGGAATCTCATACATTACGACTAAGATCGCTTGACCAAAATTCATCTGCACCAAATCGAAAAAACTACCAAATGTATTTGCGAGCCCGTAAAAGAATAAACATAATGCCATCATTCCGATAACAGCAAGTTCAGCAAAACTAATGACCGCATATCCCAAAGGTCCAATCGATTTACCGACGCTTTGGCTATGTTGTTCTATTTCACGTATGCTATTACCCCACACAGTTGGCATTAACTTATTCAAATAAATACCTACCTCTATGAAAGAGAACCGCAGCAACGATGTAATTATCATGACACCCCCGAGCAATAGGCAGGCGATATTCAGTGCGCTTATGCCTTTTAAAGTGTCAAAATATGCGAATATGTTTGAATCACTAATTCCGAATATTGATAACAACATGATCTGGAAAATAAACAACGGCGCAAATAGAAAACTCGCAATCTTCTCATAAAACATTGTCTTTTTGATCACATCGACAACAACCTCATTAGATCGCGCAATTTTCATATACTCATTTTCCAATATAGGTTCAAAATCGAGTGGATAATATTTATAATTCTCCTCCTCATCAAACAGCCCCTCAATATTTAGTTGTTCATCAGTTTCCATTATGATTCGTCCGTGCTCAGAAATATGCATATTAGCGACGTATAAATGTCCTTTATGCAAACATGGCGTTTTCAATTTAAATGATTTTCCCAGCAAAAAGTGCTTATGAGTAGTTATTTTTATTTTGGTAGGACTTTTGTCTGAAATATTGAAATTCAGCTTGAGGGCGCCCAAAAGATTTGACGATTCTGTGGGTTCCAACTTTGAGAGAAACGTACGAATTTGTCCTACGTTTTCGAAAAAATAGAAAGGAGGAATGCCCTTTAACAAACCATACACTATCAAATACGATACAACATTTTTTATTGTCATTTGAAAATTGAGAATTTCATTTATAATTGGTAACGATCCCGCGCTCGCGCTAAGGAGCGGAACAATCTGTGGGCTCCGTTGTTCTTCCCTCGCAAGCAAAAAATACGAGATACAAGATGCGGATATGGTGTTTTTTTGAGAAGATCGGCTCAAGATCTGAGGAGCGATCTCAAGCCGGATAAAGTCATAATCTTCATAAGGGCATAAATTACTTTTATATAATTTTAATCTGGAAGCGTCCAAACGTTCCCCACTCAATTTATCATGTTTGTCGCAGAACTGAGCGTAAAAATGGACGTCAAGTGGTTGCCATATATCGAGCATTACAGAAATCTCTCCTCCAGGTAGAATCCTCGATGACATGGATCGGCTTGGTTGGAAGGTGCTTTCTTGGTGCAAGGTCGCGGGATCGAACTTCCGGCAATTGCTACAGGAAAATGAGCTTTAATTGACATCTGATAGCAAGCCGCATCTCTGAGATCGGACTGTGAAAACTAGGTATCCATTGATATGTTCGAACATTGCTGCCTGAACTTTACGATTATTCGGTAGGTTTGGAGGTCGTTTCTTGGCAGGTCATCAGCGCTGTTGGTGATCCACGGAAAATCTCGGAAAGCTTGTCATATCTATGGGTGAAAAACAAGTGTAAGTAGAGATGTATTATGATTTGATCGTCGGCTAAGAGTCAAACCCGGTAGTTCGCGGAGTTCGTTACGGTTGACCGGTGTGGACCTGTGAGCGGACATTGCTACTCGCAACACCAGTTGGACATCGCCACTCGCGACACCAGTTGATGAGTCCATGACCCAGCCCGCATCGACGACATCGGGAAACCCCTGGTTATCTACTAGTAGACACGCTCAGCGCCGCGTTGCCCGCCCGCCCCCCTCACCCGGACGGCCGGGCCAGGTCGACTACGGCGGTCAGCGGCACCAGCACGAACCCCCTGCCCTCCACCTCTTCGAGCCACGCCGCCAGCGCCGTCAGGGTGGCGTCCCGGGGGTGGCCGATGGCGACGGCGAACCCGGTGCGCCGGGCCAGGCGCTCCAGTTCGGCCAGGCGGCCCTGGACCGTCGCCACGTCGTTGACGTGATCGAGGAAGATGTTGCGCTCGACGAAGGGCACGCCGGCCCGCCGGGCCTGGGCCGCCGCCACGGTCCGGTCGGTGGTGCGGGAATCCAGGAACAACAGGCCCCGGCGTTTAAGCTCCTCCATGACCACCGTCATGCCGGCGGCATCGGCGGTGAACCGGCTGCCCATGTGGTTGTTGACGCCGACGTAGGCCTCGAAGCGGGACAGGCCCCAGCGCAGGCGGCGGCGCAACTCGTCCGCGCCCAGGCCGCTCATCAGGACGTTCGGCCCGGGGTCCACGGTGGCGCTGTCGGGTTCCATGGACAGGTGCACGAGGAGTTCGTGGCCGGCGGCGGCGGCGGCGGCCGTCTGGGCGCCCAGATCGTCGGCGTAGGCGAGGAACGACAGGGTCAGCGGCCCCTTGAAACCGATGACCCGGGCCGAGCGTTTCCGGTCCACGCCCATGTCGTCGATGACCAGGGCGATCATCGGGCGGCCGCCGGTTTCCGGCGCCAACGCGGCGAAGCGCCGCCACGGCCGGAGTGCCCCGGGCTCACCGGGCGGCTGGCGCGCCGCCGGCGGCGGGCCGGAGACCGCCGGTCCGCCGAAATGCTGACCGGCGCCCCCTTCCGGCGGCCGCGCCGGCGCCACGTAGACGTCCCCGGGCAGGGCTTCCTCGTAGGCGCGCACGGGTTCGCCCGCCGGCCCGCCGGTGGGCTCGGGGAACAGGGGCGCGTCAGGGGCCGTGATCAGCGACGGCGGCGGTTGGGAGCCTTTCGGCGCGGTTTCGGTGGCCGCGGTGCGGGCCGGCGCCCCCCCGGTCGAGACGTCCGATTCATTGAGCACGGTGCTCACGCCGTACCCCCCCAACAGAGCGGCCAGGGTCACCAAGGCGTAGACGAGCTGGCGGGGATTGGGCCGGAACCCTCGCTTTTCGCGGGCTGTCCTCTTGGACCGCTTGCCGGCGGCGCCGCCTCGTTGTCTCACCTGCCCCTACTCCCGCGCCAACCGGAGCGTTTGGCGTTACGGTTTACGGGGCGAAGCCCTATCCCAGGCACAGGACGCCGTCAATGGCCACCCTGCCGACACCCCGTCTCACCGCCGCTCGTGGACTTGGAGTGGTATTGAATGGCGTGAAATTGTAAATCCAGGCGTTTTATATCGCCTTCAATAGGTGATACAGTTAAACGAACATCCGCCATGTAGGCGGATGTTTCGGGCTTGGGCGCAGTCAGATCTACCGAAAGCCAATGGCCGGGCGAAGAAGGTAACGCGAAGTCGATATACAATGGCCAAGACAGATACGCATAAGCGCGGGCGCAAAGCGCCTAAGGGCGGCCAGTACACGGCTAAACGAGTCCGCATCAAGGATTCGGATAGCGGCACGCGGTTCGTGAGTGGTAATAAATCCTTGCGGAAAGTTCGCATAACGACCGCATCGGCAAAGGCGATGGATGAAACCGAGGCCATGTTTTCCCATGCGCTAAGCCGTCTTGCAAAAAAATAGGCGCCATTACCGAGTCACGTTAGGCGACGCCTTGGAGGCCCATCACAGGGCGCTTCAATTTGGCGGACACCCCGGTATCCGCGATCTCGGGTTAATCGAATCCGCAATCGCCAGGCCATATTCGGGTTATTACCGCCCGATCTCGAAAAAGGCTGCGGCGCTTGTCCAGTCCTTGGCGTGTAATCACGGATTTGTAGATGGGAACAAGCGCACCGCCCTATTTATGATGAACATTCTTTTGCTGAGGAGCGGCTATCACCTGACGGCTGATTCGCAAGAGGAATTAAACAACGATGTAGAGAAAATGATCCTTGACGTGGTTGAACACAGGCTCGACTTTGATGGCGTGGCCGAGTGGTTCAAACACCGTATTCAGAGGCGTTAAGCGCGCAGCGGAAGCGGATAGGAGCCGCCCTAGCCGCGGGCCAGGTCCTCGAGGATCGGGCATTCGGGGCGGTCGTCGCCGTGGCAGCGGTCGGTGAGGTCGATCAGGGTGCGGCGGATGCTTTCCAGCTCGGCGATGCGCCGGTCCACCTCCTCGATATGACGCAATGCCAACTTCTTGACGTCGGCGCTGGCCCGGTGCGTGTCCCACCACAACCCCAGCAGGCCGCCCACGTCCTTCACCGAGAAGCCGAGCCGGCGGGAGCGCTGGATGAAGCGCAGGGTTTCCACGTCCGCGCGGTCGTAGTTGCGGTAGCCGTTGCCGGCGCGCATCGCCGGCGGAATGAGGCCGATGCTTTCGTAATAGCGGATGGTCTTGGCGGGAACGCCGCTCTCTTCCGCTGCGTTTCCGATGTTCATGGCGATCCTCCCAGTGGTTGCCCCGCACGCCCGGCGCTCAGATGCGAACGCCGCGCAGGCGCAGCGCGTTGCCGATCACCGACACCGAACTGAGGCTCATGGCCGCGGCGGCGATGATCGGGCTGAGCAGCAGGCCGAAGAACGGATACAGAATGCCGGCCGCGATGGGCACCCCCAGCGAGTTGTAGGCGAAGGCGAAGAACAGATTCTGGCGGATATTGCGCATCACCGCCCGGCTCAGGCGCCGGGCCCGCACGATGCCGCGCAGGTCGCCCTTGACCAGGGTGACCCCGGCGCTCTCCATGGCCACATCGGTGCCCGTGCCCATGGCGATGCCGACATGGGCCAAGGCCAGCGCCGGGGCGTCGTTGATGCCGTCGCCGGCCATCGCCACGATCCGGCCTTCGCCCTGCAGGCGCTTGATGACCTCGCCCTTCTGGTCGGGAAGGACGTCGGCCTCCACCTCGTCGATGCCGAGCTTGCGGGCCACGGCCCGCGCGGTGATCGGGTTGTCGCCGGTGAGCATGACGATCTTGATGTCATCGTCCCTGAGCAGTTTTACCGCCTCCGCGGTCGAGTCCTTGATCGGGTCGGCGACCCCGACAAGGCCGGCGATCTTGCCGTCCACGGCGACGAACATGACCGTCTGCCCTTCGCCGCGCAGGTCGTGGGCCCGGGCCGCGAGGTCCCCCGTCTCGATGCCCAGGTCCTCCATCAGCCGCGCATTGCCGAGGGCGACGGCGCGGCCGTCGACGGTACCCCTCACTCCCTTGCCGGTCTCCGAGCGGAAGTCGGCCGCCTCGGACACCCGAAGGCCCTTGTCGAGCGCGCCCTCGACGATCGCTTCGGCGAGGGGATGTTCGCTGCCCCGTTCGAGGCTGGCGGCGAGGCGCAGCAGGTCGTCCTCGTCTTTCGCGGGCTCCGGGTTTCCGCCCGCCGCCGCGACGACGGAGACCAGCCGGGGCCGGCCCTCGGTGAGGGTGCCGGTCTTGTCCACCACCAGGGTGTCCACCTTCTCGAAGATCTCGAGCGCTTCGGCGTTCTTGATCAGCACGCCCATGGTGGCGCCGCGGCCGGTGCCGACCATGATCGACATGGGCGTCGCCAGACCGAGCGCGCAGGGACACGCGATAATCAGCACCGCGACCGCATTGATCAGGCCGTAGGCCATGGCCGGCGCGGGACCGACGAGGGACCAGACGACGAAGGTCACCACCGAGACCGCCACCACGGCGGGCACGAAGTACCCGGCGACCACGTCGGCGAGGCGCTGAATCGGCGCCCGGCTGCGCTGGGCCTCGGCCACCATCTGGACGATCTGGTACAACAACGTGTCGGCGCCGACGCGCTCGGCGCGCATGATCAGGCCGCCGGTGCCGTTGACGGTGGCGCCCATCACCGTGTCGCCCTTCCCCTTCTCCACCGGCACGGGCTCGCCGGTCATCATGGACTCGTCTATGGAACTGGCCCCTTCGAGCACCACGCCGTCGACGGGGACCTTCTCGCCCGGACGCACGCGCAGGCGGTCGCCCGGTTGGACATGCTCCAGCGGGATGTCTTCCTCGGTGCCGTCGTCGCGGAGGATGCGCGCCGTCTTCGGCGCCAGGTCCAGGAGCGCGCGGATGGCGGCCGAGGTCTGGCTGCGGGCGCGCAATTCGAGCACCTGGCCGAGCAGCACCAGGGTGATGATCACGGCGGCGGCCTCGAAGTACATGTCGACCGACCCTTCCGCCGTCAGGAAGGCGTCCGGGAAAATTTCCGGGAAAAGCACGGCGATGACGCTGTAGGCGTAGGCGACCCCGACGCCGACGGCGATCAGGGTGAACATGTTGAGCCGCCATGTGACGATCGATTTCCAGCCGCGCTGGAAAAACGGCAGCCCGCCCCACAGCACCACCGGGGTCGCCAGGGCGAACTCCGCCCAATCCGACAGGCGCGCGGAAATCAGCTCCTTGAGGGGCTGACCGGGGATGAGGTCGCCCATCGCCAGGACGACCACGGGAACCGTGAGCGCGAGGCTGGCCCAAAACCGCCGGGTCATGTCGACGAGTTCGGGATTGGCCTCCTCTTCGACCGTCACCGTGACCGGTTCCAGGGCCATGCCGCAGAGGGGACAGTCGCCGGGGCCGTCCTCGACGATCTCCGGGTGCATGGGGCAGGTGTACCGGGTCCGGGTCGAAGGACCCGGCACCGTCACCGGCTCCAGGGCCATGCCGCAGTCGGGACAGTCGCCGGGGCCTTCCTGCATGACGTCGGGGTGCATGGGGCAGGTGTACATGGCGCCCGCCGGCGCCGTTTCACCGTGCGCCGCGTGTCCCCCTCCGCCCCCGGCCAGATACCCTTCCGGCTCCGCCCTGAACTTCTCCAGGCAACCGTTGCAGCAGAAATAATAGGTCTTGCCCCGGTGGTCCCAGCGGTGCTTCGCCGTCGCCGGATCGACGGTCATGCCGCAGACCGGGTCCTTCGCCGGCGCCGACATCGTGTGATCGCTTTCAAGGTTCATGATCGTGCCTTCTCCAGGTTCAGCCGTTGCCCTGCCGGCCCGGCGCCCGCGGATGGCGCCGCATGTCCACGATTTTCGTCCATTTCGCCGGCGACGCCGTCGGGGCGGGAACCGCGCCGGACGTTAGCGGATTTGTTTACGCGCGCCGGTCCGGCGGTCGAACTCCAGCCGCTTGACCAGGGAATCGTCGACGGTGACGATCTCGGCGATGATGGTATTTTCGTCCTTCTCTTCCACCTTGCCCACCTTCAGCCGGTCATTGCCATGCCACGCCAGGCGGCCCTCGAGGATCTTGGTCACGTCCTCGATGCCGAGCTCCTTGTCCACCGGCGAGCCGCCCATCGCGCCCGGGCCGCAGCCCGCCATGCCGCCCCGGCCCGCCATTCCGTGGCCCATCATGCCGTGGCCCATCATCCCGTGACCCATCATCCCGTGACGCTGCTCAATCCCTTGATCGTGACCCATCATCCCGTGATGCTGCCCAATCCCTTGATCGTGGCCCATCATGCCGTGGCCCTGCCCAATCCCTTGATCGTGGCCCTTCATGCCGTAGCCGTGCTCCATCCCGGGGCCCGTTATCCCGGGGCCGTGGCCGCCGGCCTCGTGGGCCGTCGCGGGCGCGCTGGTCAACGCGGCGGCGAGGATGGCGCCGGCGGCAAACGCGGCACCGGGGAGTCTTCTGTGTCTCATGGTTTCCTCCTTCCTTTTGGGCGGTATGGACGTCCAGAATGCCCCTTTGCCAACGATGTCCGGCCGCAGGCGGAAACGGGCCCGACCTTCCGGTTATCCGTCCATGGACCGCAGTATGGACCTTCCAGTGACTGGAAGGTCAAGGGGTTTCGCGGCCGGCGGTCCGGGCGGGCCGCACTTGACGCTGGCAGGGCCGCACTGCATGATTCCGGCCGGCTCCCCGGTGGGTGGCCCGGGCGGGGCGGGCCATGGGCCATCCGTTTTCACATTCAGGTTGAAGAACGTGTGCTTAGAGTTTTGAAATGTTTCTCTTAATCGACAATTACGACAGCTTCACCTACAACCTGCGCCACTACCTGGGCGAGCTCGGCGCCGGGGTCGAGGTGAGGCGCAACGACGCCCTCGGCGCCGACGAGGCGATGGCCCTGGACCCCGAGGGAATCGTCCTCTCGCCGGGTCCCTGCGATCCCGACCGCGCCGGTATCTGCCTGGAGCTGATCGCCAAGGCCGCCGGACGCATCCCCATCCTCGGCGTGTGCCTGGGCCACCAGTGCATCGGCCAGGCCTTCGGCGGCCGCGTGGTGCGCGGGCCCAAACCCATGCACGGCAAGGTCAGTCCCATCCGCCACCGGGGCGGCGGCGTGTTCGAGGGCATTCCCAGCCCCTTCACGGCGACGCGCTATCATTCCCTGGTAGTGGCCCGTGACGGCCTGCCGGACTGCCTGCGGGTGACGGCGGACAGCGACGACGGCGTCATCCAGGGCCTGGCCCACCGGGAAATGCCCATCCACGGCGTCCAGTTCCACCCCGAAAGCATCGCGTCGGAGCACGGCCACCGGTTGCTCAGGAATTTCCTCGACATGGCGGCGCGGGGAAACATGGCGGCATGACCGGGTCTGCCAAAGACGCCAACCAGGACATGAAGCCGGTGCTGGCGAAGCTGGCGGACGGCGGCCGCCTGGACGCCGACGAGGCCGAGGCCGCCTTCGACATCATCATGTCGGGCGACGCCACGCCGGCCCAGATCGGCGCCTTCCTGATGGCCCTCAGGGTGCGCGGAGAGACCGTGGAAGAGATCACCGGCGCCGTGCGCACCATGCGCGCCAAGGCCCTGCGCGTCGACGCGCCGGCCGGCGCCATCGACGTGGTCGGCACCGGCGGCGACGCCTCGGGCACGTTCAACATCTCCACCGGCGCGGCGCTGGTGGTGGCCGGCGCCGGCGTGCCCGTCGCCAAGCACGGTAACAGGGCGCTGTCGTCCCGGTGCGGCGCCGCCGACGTGCTGGCGGCGCTGGGGGTCAATATCGACGCCGACATGGGGCTGGTGAAAAAGGCCCTGTGGGAGGCGGGTATCGGGTTCCTGATGGCGCCCCGCCACCACGGCGCCATGCGCCACGTGGGCGGGCCACGGGTCGAGCTGGGCACGCGCACGATCTTCAACCTGCTCGGGCCCCTGTCCAACCCGGCGGGGGTCAAGCGCCAGTTCACCGGCGTCTTCGCCCGCCACTGGATCGAGCCCATGGCGCGGGTGCTGGGCAATCTGGGCAGCGAGCGGGCCTGGGTGGTGCACGGCGCCGACGGCCTGGACGAACTGACGACCACGGACGTGTCCTATGTGGCCGAGCTCGCGGACGGCCAGGTGCGCTCCTTCGAGGTGACGCCCGAGGACGCCGGCCTTTCCCGCGCCGCCCCCGAAGACCTCAAGGGAGGCGACCCCGGGACCAACGCGGCGGCCATGCGGGCGATGCTGGACGGCGAACCCGGGCCCTTCCGCGACGTGGTGCTCTATAACGCCGCCGCCGCCCTCATCGTCGCCGGCAGGGCCGGCACCCTGAAGGACGGCGTGGCCCTGGCGGCGGCGGCCATCGACGGGGGAAAGGCGCGGGCGGCCCTGGAAAAACTGGTGGCCATCACCAATTCCGCGCCCGCCGGGGACGAAGGCGCTTCCCCATGAGCGACATCCTGGCGCGCATCCTGGCCGACAAGCGCGAACACGTCTCACGCAACAAACAGCGCCGTCCCCTGGGCGCCGTCGCGGCGGTCGCCGAGAAGGCGCCGCCGGTGCGCGGTTTCGCCGACCGCCTGGCGGCGGCCGTCCGTGCCGGCGGCTACGGCCTGATCGCCGAGATCAAGCGGGCCTCGCCGTCCCGGGGCCTGCTGCGCGCCGACTTCGATCCGGCGGCCCTGGCCGGGGCCTTCGAGGCCGGCGGCGCCGCGTGCGTTTCCGTGCTCACCGACATGCCCTACTTCCAGGGCGCGGACGGGTTCCTGATCACCGCCCGCGCCGCGACCCGATTGCCCGTTCTGCGCAAGGACTTCCTGTTCGATCCCTACCAGATCGTCGAATCCCGGGCGCTGGGGGCCGATTGCGTGCTGGTGATCATGGCGGCGGTGGACGACGCCTGCGCGCGGGAGCTGGACGACGCGGCCCGGGAGCTGGGCATGGATGTCCTGGTCGAGGTCCACGACAGGGCCGAGCTGGACCGCGCCCTGGCCCTGCAGGCCCGCCTCATCGGGATCAACAACCGCGACCTCAAGACCCTCGCCGTGGACCTGTCCGCCACCGAGCGGCTGGCGTCCGCCGTCCCGGCGGACCGCATCGTGGTCAGCGAAAGCGGGCTCGGCGGCGCCGGCGACCTGGCCCGCATGTCCAGGGCCGGCGCCAACTGCTTCCTCATCGGCGAATCCCTGATGCGCGCCGGCGACGTGGAGGCGGCGACCCGCGCCCTGCTCGCCCGCCCCCGGGCCGCCGCCAGGAGGGCATAGTACCCTCTATCATAATAGGATGACACGTGTGACGGTCATGGGTGGCCATTCGGCTAGGAGCGCGGTTCGACGTGATGGGGACCCATCATGAGAGCCGCGCGACGACGTCCGATGGCCACCCATGGCCGCCCAAAGGGTCGCTTTTCGCGCCTTTTGGGGGCGTCAGCGCCGCTTGACGATGTCCCGCATCGCCGGCGCGACGCTTCCTGCCCAAAAGACGCGAAAAGACGATCACACGTACCATCCTATTATGATAGAGGGTACTAGCGGCTCCCGTTCGCTTGGCGAATTGGGATTGTGTTTCGTGCGTCCCTTCCCGGAAAGGCAAGATCCAAGCCATGACCCAAAAGAAAAAAGACGCCCTGGTTGCGCCGGGGCCGGCCAGGGGCGGACTTTCCGAGGCCCGGGTCGCCGGCTATCTGCGCCGCCATCCCGACTTCTTCACCCGCCACGCCGACGTGCTGGCGGCCATGACCCCGCCGGCGCGCTGGCAGGGCGACCGCGTGGTGGACATGCAGCGGTTCATCCTGGAGCGCCTGCGCGACGAGGTCGACAGCCTGCGCGCCTGCGCCCAGGAGATCATCGAGACCAGCCGCAGCAACCTGTCGAGCCAGACCCGCGCCCACGCCGCCGTGCTGGCCATGCTCGCGGCCGGTGATTTCGAGCACATGGTGCGGGTGGTCAACGACGATTTGCCGCTGCTTCTGGACGTGGACGTGGTCGCCATCGGCTTCGAGACCGGCTCGAGGCCGGTGGCCGGCGTGGATGGCGCGGATGTCCGCCGCTTCGCCGACGGGACCGTGGACCACCTGCTCGGCGGCGCCGACCAGGACGTCGTCCTGGTGCGCGACATGACCGATGACGGGACGGTCTTCGCCGCCGCCGCCGGCCTGGTGCGCTCGGCGGCGCTGGCCCGTCTGCGCCCGAATCCGACGACGCCCGTGGGACTGCTCGCCCTGGGATCGCGCAAGCGCGCCTTTCACCCGGGTCAGGGCACCGAGTTGATCCGCTTCATGGCCAGGATGCTGGAATGCTGCGTCCACGGATGGCGGGAAAAGCCGGCCTGACGGGGTAGACAGGGTATACGATGGCCGATCAGCACCCTCTGCCGGACGCCCACGGGCAAGGGCCGGAATCACCGGCCGCCGCTTACGTCGCCGAGCCGGCCGTGGTCTCCGCCATCGAGGACTGGCGGGGGTGGCTGGCCCACGAACGGCGGGCATCGCGCCACACCGTGGACGCCTATGGACGGGATGTGGCGGCCTTTTTTCGCTTCCTCGCCGGACACCTGGGGTTCCCCCCGGGGTTGCGCGACTTAGATGGCCTGACGCCGGCCGACTTCCGCGGCTATCTCGCCAGCCGCGCCGGCGCGGGCCTGGGGCGCACGTCCGTGGCCCGCGCCATGTCCACCCTGCGCGGCTTTTTCCGGTTTCTCGATCGCGCCGGCCTGGTCCACAACGCCGCCATCGGCGCCATCCGCACGCCGCGGGTTCCCCAATCCATCCCCAAGGCGCTGACCGTAGTGGACGCGCGCATGGCGGTCGAGGCGGTCGGCGACCTGAGCGACGAACCGTGGGTCGCCCGGCGGGACACGGCGCTTCTGCTCCTGCTCTACGGGTGCGGGCTGCGCATCGGAGAGGCGCTGGCCCTGAACCGGGGCCAGGCGCCGGCGGCGAAGGCGGGCGATACCATGGTGGTCACCGGCAAGGGCAACAAACAGCGCATGGTGCCCGTGCTGCCCGTGGTCGCGCGGGCCATGGACGACTACCTCGCCGCCTGTCCCTATCCCCTGGGCGGCGACGATCCGCTGTTCGTCGGCGTGCGCGGCAAGCGCCTGAACCCGGGGGTGGTGCAACGGCAGGTGCGGCGCCTGAGGGCGCTCCTCGGCCTGCCGGAGACGGCGACGCCGCACGCGCTGCGCCACAGTTTCGCCACCCACCTGTTGTCCGGCGGCGGCGACCTGCGCACCATCCAGGAGCTGCTCGGCCACGCGTCGTTGTCGACCACCCAGCGCTACACCGCCGTCGACGCGGGGCACCTGACGGCCGTCTACCGGAAGGCCCATCCGCGGGCGCGGCGGCGTTAGGACCTTTACGCATAAAGGGATTTCAGGATTGCCCGGAAGATGTCTGCTTGTCGCCGAGGGTTTTGAAGAACTATTTGGGGAGGTCCGAGGCGCAAGATTGATTCGTCGACACGTCCACTGACGCAACAAAGATTCGCACTGGTGCTGCCGTCGATTCCATTATTGCGCGGTCACTGCCTTCCTGCGAGTTCTTCAACAGCTTCAGCCACAAGGAGACAATCGCGGCTCAATTAACGACGCCACCATTTGGCACGGTGCGATGCCGGTGGCGGAACCCGTCCACGGCACTGGATACATTAGGGTCACGGATAGGAAATGGCGGACGTCACACTCGACGTGCGCCGGCCGCAAAGATGCTCCGTTGAAGGTAAGCCACCAACGCTGCCGCCATACCGCCAACTCGACCTGGCCTGAATACCCGCAGCAATTCAACGGTGGCGCGCCAGCCCTCGATTCGCTGCTCGGAAGTGACGTTTCGGCACATGCGCCGAGGATAGGCGTCCACACGAGAGGTGGCAAGCTGGTAGTGCCTCGGTTTGAAATTCGATGCGCGGAAAGCGCAAAGCGGGCCTGAATGTCGGCTTTGCGGATGAAAGCGGTCGTCGTTCCGGTGCGGTGATTGAGTCCGGGTATAGCCATTACCGGACGTTTGATGGGCTACGGAAACCGGAAATCTTTACGACGTGGACCGAGCGCGCCGTTCTTCCTACAATGAAACAGGCTGCGTGCCTTGGAGGCACCACAGAGGGGTGATCTATACCAAATCAGCAAATCGCTGCTGACGAAATGGGTAAGAGATGGTGTGCCGCAGTCCGCTGTACCTTATAAGGAAAGAAGCAATATTTCACGGAAACCAAATAAGATGCCCTAGCGTTGCGAAGACTCCGATAAGACAGTGAGTGTGAACTACGTAGAACAGTTTCCGCACTGCGTCTTTTGTGGCAAGAAAATCAGACGGCGGTCTTATCTGGATACTGCAGTGTCGTAAGTTCGGCGTCTCATTAACCGGAGCTGACGTCCGATGACGAATGAAGGCGAAGAAAAGGGCGAGCAGTCGGACCTTATGATCCAGCGGTTGGTATCCGTGGAGAGGGTGAGTCTGAATGTATCACAGTCCGTTGTTGTGACTACGGAGGACAAGCTCAGACTCTGCCTTCAGGCTTACTTGTCTGAAGCGGAAAAGGGAAAGGAGTGGATAGCTCCCCTATCCCTTCTCATAGCGCTGTTGCTTGCCTTGGTTTCGGCCGACTTCCATGATGCCCTGCTGCCCGCCGCCACTTGGCACGCGATCTTCGTCATCTCAGCAGCACTATCGTTGTTGTGGTTGCTGCTAGCGTTAAGACGCGCATTTCGGACCCAGTCGATAGATGCTCTCATTGAAGAGATACAAGCGAATGAAAGCATCACCTCCGACGACGATACCAAGGAACGGCGGCGATGAAGGACCCACTAGCGCGAAAGCTTGCCGCAATTGTCAAGGAAAGACATCTGCTCAGTCTTGATGAGCTTGTATCGAGAGCTATCGAGGATTACGGCGAGTCAGATCCATCTGGCGAGTTACGCGCAAGAGCCCTCCTTGCAAATGAGCTCCGGCGAGTCGGTGATTATTCAAAGGCGAAGGCGATCTACGAGTCGTTGCTGGCGGAATATCCTGAAGAGAATCAACAACGTGTCACGCTACTCAACAACTACGGCGCCTTAATTCACGACTTGGGAGAGTACGAGAAGGCGCAAGTGCTGTACGAAGAGAGCCTTCACTTATCCCGGATGGCGCTGGGACCTGAGCACCCGAGCGTTGCGACGACGATGAACAACCTCGCTTCGGTGTATGAGGCTCGTGGAGACTCGG
>JACZWD010000203.1 GCA_022572335.1 Pseudomonadota bacterium | reverse complement strand
GGGCGCCAGCACTTCCCGCGGACGGACCCCGCCGTGATCATGCTGGTGACCCGCCCAGCAAGCGGCGCCTGCCTGCTCGGCCACCAGTCGCGCTGGCCGCGGGGCATGTATTCCACCCTCGCCGGGTTCGTCGAGCCGGGCGAGAGCCTGGAAGAAGCGGTGGCCCGCGAAGTCCTGGAGGAAGCCGGTATCACGGTCGGCGGCGTGCGCTACCGCGCGTCCCAGCCGTGGCCCTTTCCGGCGTCCCTGATGCTGGGGTTCCGGGCCGAGGCCGAAACCACCGGGATCACCTGCGACCGGCAGGAGCTGGAGGACGCCCGCTGGTTCACCCGCGATGAGATCGGGCGCTTCGAGGAACAAGGCCTGCGCCTGCCGCGCACCGACTCCATCTCGCGCTGGCTGATCGAGGAATGGCTGAAGGAGGAACCGGCGTAGTACCTGGTGGCGTAGGTCCCCGACTGAATCGATCCGCACCGGCGCCGCCGGGTGGGGCGGCGCCCCGGCGCCCGTTCCCCGTGGACGCACGCCGGCCCGCCCGGTCGTTGCCGCGACTCGAGTGCCCGGGCCCGCCCGGGGCGCGGCGAACCCCGGGCGGCATTCCCCTGCCGTTCCCCTGTTCCCGGTCGACTCCGTCATGGCGCCATGGGGGTCCCTTGACTCCGTACCATGATACGGAGCGCATGCTGGCGGGATACGGGATGGATGCCGAATTTCCCGGAAAATTCCAGTAAGGTGTTGAACCTCCAGCTACTGGAGGTAGTAAACTGACGATACAAGGGTGAAGGGGAGGCGACTCGATCGTGGATGTGCGCGGATACAAGATCGGGGACGCCGCCGAGGCCTCGGGCCTGACGGTCAAGACCATCCACTACTACGAGCAGATTGGACTGATCCCCAGGGCCCAACGGCGGAACAGCGGCGCCCATACCGGTGGCAACCGGATGTATAGCGAAGCCGATATGGGCCGTCTCCGGTTCATCTACCATGCGCGTTTGCTCGGTCTGGGTCTCCCTGACATCCGCAAATTGCTCGCCCTCGCCGATGGGCAGGGCTGCCCGGGCGGACAGCCTGAGTATGAACAGGTTTTGCGGCGGCATCTGGACGACATAGACGACCGCATTCGTCATCTCCTCGGGCTGCGCGGCACCATAGAGGTCTTGCTGTCGCCCGAACGGCGGCCCAAGGGCGAAGCGTGCTCATGGAGCACGTGCGAGTGCATGGGAGCGGCGGATTCGCCGTCGCCGCCGGCCGATCAATCATCCGTTAACCGGTCCAAGTGAGGAGGACACAATGTGCGAGTTCTGTGGTTGCGGGATGGGACGCCCCGTGAAGCGCCCCGCCGGGGAAAGAAAGGCCGGGAAGACCGTGGCCGAGGACCGTTTCGCCTCCCGCGCGGGATGAACGGCGGGGATCCCGCGCGCCGCCGACCGGGCGCCGAATTTTTCCGGCGGCCGGATCGCAGACGGCGAGGCCGTCGCCGCGAAGCGGGAAAGGGCGGTTCCATGAGGCGGGGGCTGGGTGTTGTCCTTGTCGGGGCGGTAATATTGGCGGCTGGCGGGACTGCTGTCGCCCTCGACTGGCTCAAGCCGTGCACCGACTGGCCTGGCCGCGTCCCTTCGACCGTGCCCGACCCCACGAAGGGGTACGTTTTCGTTCCCATGGGCGACTGCGAGACCGTGCTTGCCATCGACACGGAGACCAATCGCGTGGCCGCCGTCCAGAAGGCGGGAGACGGCGCCCACGGCGTCGCCGTGCTGGAGTCAGGGGTGGTGTTCGTCGTCAACAGCAAGGACGACACTCTCTCGCTCCTCGACTTCTCGGCGGATCGCCCCGCACGCACCGTCGCCGCCGGCGACTATCCCCTCGACGTGGTGTCGGGCGGGGGCGGGGCCGTGTATGTCGCCACGTGGAAAGGCGACACGGTGGAAATCTACGACGCCGCGGGCCAGCGGCGGAAATCGATCGAGGGCGGCGATCCGACCCACTTCGCGGTTTCGCCGGACGGCTCGACCATCTTTCTCGCCCATTGGGGCGAAGGCCGCGTAACCGCCCATGAGGCGGCCACCTGGCGGACGATCTTCGAGGCGCCCACCGGCACCGAGCCGGTTCACCTGACGGTGACCCCGGATGGCCGGTTTATTTACGTGACGAACTTCGGTTCGGGCGACGTGACGGTCGTCGACATACCGGCCCGGCGGGTGGTGGCCACGGTACCGGTGGGGGACAAGCCGCTCGGCCTGATCGCGTCGGGCGACGGACGCCGGGTCTTCGTCGCCGTGACGGGCGATGACACCGTGGCCGTGATCGATGTCGAATCGCAGGCTGTCACCCGCCGGATCAAGGCCGACGGCGAACCCCAGCACATGGCCTTGGCGGGAGACGGGCGCACGGTATACGTCACCATGCCCCATGACGGGCGCGTCGACGTCTTCGACGCTGTCGATCTTGAATGGCGGGCCCGCATCGAAACCGGCCCCTCGCCCCAGCAGCTCGCGCCGCGCTATGGAGATCGTTGAGGCGACAGGGGGACGGGCCGACCGGGCTCGCCCCTCGATCACCGCCAAGAGGGACGGGGAACCATGATCCCGGCGTTGTGGCGCGTTTGCCGATTGTGGGTGAGGCTCCGCCGTGGCCGTGTGCCTCCGCCGGGTGTTCCCGACCCGGTCTGGTACTTCGCCTACGGCTCGAACATGAACGAGCGCCTGTTTCGCCAGCGCCGGCACATGACACCGCTGGAGACGCGGATCGGCCGGCTTCGCGACTACCGCCTTTGCTTCAGCGTCGCCGGCGGAATGCGCCCCGGGGTCTCCGCTCCGGCCAACATCGCCGAGGCGCCCGGAAGCACGGTTCATGGCGTTTTGTATCTCCTGCCTCGACGCAAGTTTGTCCGCCTCGACGCCAGCGAAGGGGCGCAATACGGCTATCTGTGGACCGAGGCCGAGGATTCCGCTGGAAACCGCCTGCCCGTGGTGACCTACAAGCTGCGGTGGCCGGCGTCCGAGGGGCTGCCCTCGCTGCGCTACCTGAATATCGTCCGGGAGGCGGCGCGCCAGCGTGGCCTGCCCGATGATTACGTCCGATTCCTGGACGACACCGGGCATGCCGGGGAATGACACGGCCCCGACGGGCCGACGTGACGCGGTCCTCGATCATCGAAACGGGTGTGGAAAGGAAGCCGCCGTGCCGTTGCCTGCCCGAAGCCGGGACCAATATTGTCTTGATGCATTGACCGGGCGATGTCCGCGGTGACCAACGTAAAGGTATGGCGGTGGGTCGGAGTCGCGGCCGGTTTGCTGTTGCTGGCCTGGGTGCTGCGCGATTTCGATCTGTCGCGTTTCCGGCGCGCCGTCGCGGCGGCGCAAATCTGGCCCCTGTTCCTGCTGCCGGTGGCCACCGTGGCGGAACAGCTTCTGCGCGCCCTCAAATGGCGCCAGATGCTTCATCCCCTGCGGCCGGTCCGGGTGTGGCGGCTGTTCGGGGCGATCATGGCCGGGTACCTCGCCAACCTGGCGGCGCCGGTGCGGGTGAGCCCGTTTGTGCGCGCCTGGCTGATCGCCCGTCTGGAGGGGCTCAGCGCAAGCACGGTCCTGGCCACCGTCGCCCTGGACCGCCTGATCGACGGTCTGGTCTTTGTCGGGTTCACGGCGCTGGCGATCGCCGTCGCCCGGTTTCCCGATACCACCGGCATCATCCGGGAAGGGCTTGCCTGGGGTGCGGCATTCAACCTGGCGCTCTTTTCCGGTTTGATCGCGGGGCTCATCGCCCTCAGGCGGTTCCTGCGCCGCGAGTCGGGGGCCCGGGCGCTGATCACCCTGACCAGCCGGCTGCCCCGCCGTTGGCGCGAACCGGTCTCGCATGTGCTGCGCCTATTTGCCGACGGCGTCGTGTGGCCGGCAGACATGTGGCGCGGAATCCTCATCTTCGCCACCGCGATCGCCATCAAGATCGTGGCCGTCAGCTATTTCCTGTGGGCGGGGCTCGCCTTCGGCGTGGCGTTGACGCCCGGGGACTATCTTTTCCTGATGGTCTTTCTCGGCTTTCTCGTCATCCTCGCCGGGACCCTTCGCCTGGTGGGCGGCTTCATGGCCGGCGCCGTGTTCGTGCTCCAGGGGCTTGGCGTGGATCTGGAGGTTGCGCTCGCCATGGCGCTGCTTGTCCAGACGGCCTCGTTACTGACCGTGGCGGCGACCGGGGCGGCGGCGCTGTGGGTCCAGGGTTTCTCCCTGAACACCATTTTCCAGGCGGGGAAAAATCTCTCCGCGCCCGCACCGGAGACCGGCGAAGATGGCTCGTCCGAAGTCTGAGGGGCGCACGGCGTTCGCGCGGTTCGCGGCGGCCGGGATTCTCTTTCAAGGCGGAGCCGCCACGGTGGACACGAGCACCATCGTCGCCGCCCTTGTCCACGGGCTGACGGGAAGCCCGC
>JACZWD010000028.1 GCA_022572335.1 Pseudomonadota bacterium | reverse complement strand
AGGCTATCTACTAGTAGAGAAGGCGCCGGGTCAAGGGGGGGCGGCGGCGGGCCGGGCGCGAAGCGCTTCGGATGTCCCTGGGCGGAACGGCGTTCAGTGCGGCGACCGCTCCCGGCGCCGGGCGAAACGGGCGGCGTCGGCGGCATCCAGGCGCACCTTCAGGTGGGCGAAGCGTTCGTCGTCGGTGCGCTCGACCACGTCGCCGTGGTCATACAGCCAGGCCAGCGCGGCGCCGTCGTCGTGGGCGACGGCGATGTCGAGCAGCCGGGAGGCGCCGGACAATCGCTCGTCGAGAACCGCCAGCAGGACGGGACACCCCTCCCCCGTCAGGGCCGACAGCGGCACCAGGGTGCGGTTGGCGCGGCGCGCCCGGTTGGCCAGGATTTCCCTTTCCTCGGGCGCCAACAGGTCGATCTTGTTGAGGACCTCGATCAACGTGCGGTCCACGGCATCGCCCAGGCCCATGTCCCGGAGCACCCCGTGCACGTCGTCTTTCTGCGCCTCGGTGTCGGCGTGGGCGGCATCGCGCACGTGCACGATGATGTCGGCCTCGCACACCTCTTCCAGGGTGGCGTGGAAGGCGGTCACCAGCTCGTGGGGCAGATCGGAGATGAAGCCCACCGTGTCGGAAAGGATGACCGTGCGCCCCGACGGCAGATCGGCCGCGCGCATGGTCGGGTCCAGGGTGGCGAACAACTGGTCCCTGGCCGGCACCCGGGCGTCGGTCAGGGTGTTGAACAGGGTGGACTTGCCGGCGTTGGTGTAGCCGACCAGCGCCACCACCGGATTGGCCACCCGCTGGCGGGCCTGACGGTGGAGTTCGCGGGTCCGTTTGACCGCGGTCAGTTCGTTCGTCAGGCGGGTGATGCGGCGGCCGATCATGCGGCGGTCGGCCTCGATCTGGGTTTCGCCGGGGCCGCCCATGAAGCCGAAGCCGCCCCGTTGACGTTCCAGGTGGGTCCACGACCGCACCAGGCGAGAGCGCTGGTAGGTGAGCGCCGCCAGCTCCACCTGCAACCGGCCCTCGCGGGTGCGCGCCCGCTCCCCGAAAATCTCCAAGATCAGGCCGTTGCGGTCGATCACCTTGCAGTTCCACGCCCGTTCCAGGTTGCGCTGCTGCACCGGCGTCAGGGCCGCGTCCACCACCACGACGTCGATTTTCCGTGTTCCCGCGCCCGTTTCCGCGCCGTCCCCGCGTCCGTTGCCCGGCGTTGCGCCGGCCACGAGGCCGCCCAGCCGGGCCACCGTGCCGGTGCCGAGCAGGGTGGCGGACCGGCGGTGGGCCACGGGCACCACCTCGCTGTGCACGACGGTGAGATCGATCGCCTGGGCGAGGCCGACGGCCTCTTCCAGGCTTGCCTCGGGCGTACGGGCGCGCCGTTCCCGCGTCTTCAACCGGGGATGAACGACGAGGCAGTGTTCGACGCCGTTCTCGGTGGCGGGTGGTTGCGCCGAGGGGTCGGTGGTGCCGGTCAAGCTATTCCGCGGCCGCTTCCGTCTCTGCGCCACTTTCCTCCTTGTCGGGCTCGAACAACTGGATCGGCACCGAAGGCATTACGGTGGAAATGGCATGCTTGTAAACCAACTGCGTGTGGCCGTCCCGGCGCAGGAGCACCGAGAAGTTGTCGAACCACGTGACGATCCCCTGCAACTTGACGCCGTTGACGAGGAAGATCGTGACCGGTGTCTTGTTCTTCCTGATGTAGTTCAGGAAGACGTCTTGAACGTTTTGCGACTTTTCGGAGGACATGGATGTTCCCCCCCTTTATTTGGGCCCTTTTTGGATGGCCCGTGTGTTCCCCTGTTGTCGGTGCATGTGCTCGCCCATGCGTCCCGTTCCGGACCGCCGGCGCGGGATCCTACCGGCAACGGCACAGCTTACAACCTCCGGACATGGTTGGAAAGCGCTAGGCATTCGGCGAAATGCCAGGCGGGGGGGTGGGCGCGGAATTCGCCGGGTTGGGGGGCGCTGTCGCGCACCAGCACGGGTACGCAGCCGGCGTTGACCGCGCACTCCAGGTCGATGCCCGCGTCGCCGGCGAACCAGACCTGGTTGCCGGGGCGCACGCCGCTGCCCGCCAGGGCCATTTCCACGGGCGCCGGGGCGGGTTTGTCCCGCTCGGCGTCGAAGGCGCCGACGAGGCGGCCGAAATAGGCGTCCCAGCCCAGGTGCGCCGCCTCCGAGCGCAGGTATTCCCCCTTCTTGTTGCTGACGACGCCGAGATAGACGCCGGCCTCGTTGAGCTCCGCCAGCATCCGTTCCGCTCCGGGAAGCGGCCTCAGGCTTTCCAGGTGGATGGCGCCGAAGCGTTGGTAGAACACCTTGCCGGCCTCCTCCCAGCGGTCGCCGAAGAGGTCGGGAAAACTGTTGCGCATGGATTCGGCGACGCGCCGCCGGGTCTCGTCCAGGGTCCAGGGCTCCACGCCGAAGGCCACCAGGGTGGCGTTGAGCGCCTCGTGGATAACCGGCCACGAATCGACCAGGGTGTTGTCCCAGTCGAAGAGGATGGCTTTCGGCCGCCCGCCGCCGCCCGCCGCACCGGCGTCCGCACCGGCGGTCACGGGCTTTCCCCCTGGGTCTTCATGTGGGCGGCATAGAAGGCCGCCAGCTTGCCGGTCAGGGGTCCGGCGCGGCCGTCACCGACCGCCTGGCCGTCGATGTGCAGCACCGGCTTGACCAGGACCGTCGTGCCGGTGAGGAAGGCTTCGCGCGCCGCTTTTGCCTCGTCGACGGTGAACGGGCGCTCGACGAACCCGATCCCCTCCCCGCGCGCCAGCTCCAGGACGGCGCGGCGGGTGATGCCGCTGAGGATGGCGCGATCGGCATGGCGGGTCACCAACTCGCCCTCGGCGGTGACGATCCAGGCGTTGGACAAGGTGCCTTCCGTGACCTGGCCTTCGCCGTCCACCATCCATGCCTCATAGGCTCCGGCATCTTGCGCCTGCTGCTTTCCCAATACGTTGGGAAGAAGAGATATTGATTTGATATCACGACGTTCCCAGCGAATGTCCGGGATGGTGATCACATCCACCCCGGTCGCCGCGGCGGCGTCGAAGGGGGGTAAACGGCGGGCCGTGACGACGAGGGCGCTGTCGGCGGCATCGGGGAAGGCGTGATCGCGCGGCGCGACGCCGCGGGTGACCTGCAGGTAGATCATGCCGTCATGGCCGAGGCGGTTGCGGCGGACGACCTCGCCAATCACCACCCGCAGGGCCCGCCGCGTCATGGGCGGCGCGATACGAAGCTCGCCCAGGGAGCGCTCGAGGCGGTCAAGGTGGCCGTGTTCGTCGACCAGACGGCCCCGGTGCACCGCGATGACCTCGTAAACGCCGTCGGAGAACTGGTACCCCCGGTCCTCCACGTGCACGGCGGCTTGGCCGTGGGGCACATATCGGCCGTTGACGTACGCAATGCGCGTCATCCCTTCCTCCGGTGTTCCGGGAACATCACCCTGGCCGGCGTAGCGGTCGTCATCCGTGGCTTTCGGCGGCGCGCCCCGCACGCCCGAAATACCACTCGACGCAGGCCTCGGCCAGGGCCTGGGTGGCGTCCACGATGGGCGGGACCGACGACGACGAAACACCGTCGAAGACGATGGGGATCTCGGTGCAGCCGAGAACGATCGCCCGCACCCCTTGCGTGCCAAGTTTGGCGGCCGCCGTTTCGAGGAGGGCCCTGGCGTCCTCCATCTCCCCCGCCTTCACCAGCGCGATTCCGCGCATGACCAGATCTTCCATGTCGCGCGCCCCGAGAACGACACAATCGTACCCGTGCCGGTCCAGCCGCGCCTGATAGATGCCGGCGGCGATGGTGCCCGTGGTCGCCAGGAGGCCGACCGGACCCTGGCCGACAGCGCGGCGCTCCATGGCGGCGCACGCGGCGTCGACGATGTGGAGCACCGGACACCGGCTTTCCCGCGCCAGTTCGTCGTACCAGTGGTGCGCGGTATTGCACGGGATGGCGATGCATTCCGCGCCCGCCTGCGCCAGGGTGCGAATCCCGCGCAGCATGGCCGGCAACGGAGAGGCCGCGCCCTCGAGAATGCACGCGGAACGCCCGGGAACCTGGGGCACCGAATACACGATGAGGGGCAGGTGCTCCTGGTCCCGGCGGGCCGGAGTCAGATCGATGACCTTGCGCATGAAGTCGACGGTGGCGAGCGGTCCCATGCCGCCCAGGACTCCGATCGTGCCGCTCATATCTTTCCTTCTCTCCGCCCCGGCGTGTCCGCTCCCCGAACCCGCCCCTGTCCCGGCTAAAAGTATTCCAGTTGCACGGAGAACAACGTCTCCACCTTGCGAATGGCGTCCTCGGCCGCGAACAGCACGACGCGGTCCCGGGCCCGGACCACCGTGTCGCCGCGCGGGCTGATCATCTTGCCGTCGCGCACGATGGCGCCGAGCAGGACGCCGTCGGGGAGGTCCACTTCTCTCAGCGGCGTGCCGACCAGGGGCGAGGTCTCCAGGGCCTCCGCCTCGATCAGTTCGCCGAAGCCTTCCCTGAGGGTGTGGACCGAATGGATCCGGCCGCGGCGAACGTGTTGAAGGATGGTGGAAACCGTGATGTTGCGGGGGCTGACCACGACGTCGATGCCGAGGGTGTGGATCAACGGCTCATACGTCGGCTTGTTGATCAGCGTGATCAGGCGGCGGCAGCCATAGCGCCGGGCGAGCAGGGACGCCAGGATGTTGGTCTCGTCGTCGTTGGTCACCGCCACCACCGTTTCGGTGGCCGCCACGTTCGCCTCCGCCAGGATTTCCGGGTCCAGCACGTCGCCGTGGATCACCACCGTGCTTTTCAGCAGGCCGGCCACGAATTCCGCCCGCTCCGCGTTCGCCTCGATGACCTTGGCGTTGACCCAGGGGTGGTCGTTCTCGATTTCCTGGGCCAGGAAAAGGCCGATGTTGCCGCCGCCGAAGATCAACAGCCGCCGCGCCGCCGTCTCCTCGTGGCCGAAGGCGCTCATGGCGCGCGCCACCTGATCGCTGTCGACGACGAAATAGACCTCGTCGCCGGGCAACATCTGGTCGTCCCCCGTGGGCACGATGGGACGGTCTTCGCGCATGAGCCCGACGATGACGATATTGAGGTCGGGGAACAGCTGGGTGAGTTGCCTGAGCGGCGTATTGACCAGGGGACAGGTATCCTCGCACCGCACGCCCAGCAGCTTCACCTTGTCGTCGGCCAGGGAAATCATCTCGAACGCCCCGGGCACCTCGAGGCGCCGCGTCACCGCGCGGGCCACTTCGATCTCGGGCGAGATGATGATGTCGATGGGCATGTTGTCGCGGGAAAACAAATTCGCCCAGACGGGGTCCAGGTAGCTCTGGTGACGCACGCGGGCGATCTTGGTCGGCACGTCGAAAATCGAGTGGGCCACCTGACAGGCCATCATGTTGACCTCGTCGGCATAGGTCACCGCGATGATCATGTCCGCGTCCGCCGCGCCCGATTGTTCCAGGACGTCGGGGTGCGAGGCATGGCCGATGACCCCTTGCACGTCGAGGGTGTCGGTGACCTTGCGGATGAGCTCCGGAGACTGGTCGATGACCGTGACGTCGTTGTTTTCCAGGGCCAGATGCCGGGCAATGTTGAAGCCCACTTGTCCGGCGCCGCAGACGATTACCTTCATGGTCTTGAAACCTTTGCCGTCACGCCCGCGCCGGGAAGACCGGCGAGGTCTTACCCATCCCGCCAGCCCGAAGACACGGGACTAGCGCGATTTCCCGTCGCTTTGGACGCCCAGAAACTTGAGTTTGCGATGGAGGGCTGATCGCTCCATCCCGACGAAGGCCGCCGTGCGCGAGACATTGCCGCCAAAGCGCATCACCTGGGCCTGCAGGTATTGCCGCTCGAAGATCTCCCGGGCCTCACGCAGGGGCAGGCCCATGATCTCGCTGCCTTTCTCCCAGTCCCCGGCGGTCGGCGGGCCGGTTCCGATTCCGGCGGGCAGCATGTCGGCGCCGATGGGGTCCCCTGGATCGCCCGGAGCCATGATCAGAAGCCGTTCGATGACGTTGCGCAGTTCCCTGACGTTGCCGGGCCAGTCGTATGCCTGCATGGCGGCAATGGCATCCTCGCCGATGCTCCTGAAGGGCCGCCCCGCCGATTCGGCGGCCCGTTCCATGAAGAAGCGGGCGAGCAGCGGGATGTCATCGCGCCGGTCACGCAACGGCGGCACCTGAATGGGCACCACGTTGAGCCGGTAGTACAGGTCTTCGCGGAAGCGGCCGTCGCTCACCTCCAGGGCAAGATCGCGGGTGGCGGCAGCCACGACGCGCACGTTCACCTCCACCTGGGTGCCGCCCCCGACCCGCTCGAAGATCTGTTCCTGAAGGACACGGACGATCTTGCCCTGGGTCTGCATGGGCATGTCCGACACCTGGTCGAGGAAAAGGGTTCCGTTGTGAGCCCGTTCGAACGTCCCCACCTTGCGCGGGCCGTCGCCGCCATCGACCGGGCTCTCGGTGCCGAACAGTTCCACTTCCATCCGCTCGGGCTGCATGGTGGCGCAGTTGAGCACCACGAACGGGCCGTCGGCGCGGCGCGAGCGCGCGTGCACCATGCGCGCGACCACCTCCTTTCCCGATCCCGCGAGCCCGGTGATGAGAACGCGGCTGTTGGTGGGCGCGACGCGTTCGATGGCTTGGCGCACATGGTTGATGGCCGAGGAACGGCCGATCAGTTCGCTGTCCGGGCCGGCGCGCAGCCTCAACTCCTCGATCTCGCGCCTCAGGCCTGCCGCCTCGATGGCGCGTTCAACGACCAGCACCAGGCGGTCCACCTTGAACGGTTTTTCGATGAAGTCATAGGCGCCGAGCTTGATCGCCGTCACCGCGGTTTCCACGGTGCCGTGGCCGCTCATCATCACCACCGGGACGCCGGAGTGGTCTTTCTTGATGGCTTCCAGGATACCCAGGCCGTCCAGTTCGCTGCCCTGCAACCAGATATCCAGGAGAACCAGGCTCGGGCGACGGGCCTCGATGCCGGCGAGCGCGGCGGTGCTGTCCGCGGCCTCGCGGGCTTCATAGCCCTCGTCCTCGAGGATGCCCGAGGTCAGCACCCGGATATCGGTTTCGTCGTCGACGATGAGGATGTCATGAGCCATGGGCAAGGATGTCCGTCGCGACCTTCATGGGATCGGCGTCTTTCCCGGCCGGGGATTCATCTTCCCCGGCCTCTTCCGCGCCCGCCGTGTCGCCCACCGGGTGGAAGATCAGGGAAATCCGGGCGCCGCCCCCCTGCCGGTCCTCAAGTACCAGATCACCGTTGTGATCTTCCATGATTTTCTTGACGATGGCCAAGCCCAGGCCCGTGCCCTTGGTGCGCGCCGTGACATAGGGCTCGGTAAGGCGGTCCCGGTGTTCCTCGGGCAGGCCCTTGCCGTTGTCCTCGATCGCGATGGTGATCCGCGCGCCGTCGTCCGCGGTTTCCTTCTGCAACATGAACCGGATGTGGCCCCTGGGCAGGGTTTCCCCGTCGGCCGCTTGCCGGTCCGTGATCGATTCGGCGGCGTTTTTCATCAGGTTGGTCAGCGCCTGCGCCACCTGCCGGCTGTCGCACCTGAGATGCACGCCCTCGCCCGGGACCTCGACCGTGAATTCAATCTCGGGATGCCGGTTGCGCTCCAGGAAAACAGCCTGTTGGCAGATTTTCGAAAGGTTCTCCGGTTTCATCGTCGGTTGCGGCATACGGGCGAAGGACGAAAACTCGTCGACCATGCGGCCCATGTCCTCGACCTGGCGCACGATGGTGTCCGTACACACCGCGAAGGTCTCCGGGTCGCTCTTGATCTCTTTCAGGTACTTGCGTTTCAGGCGCTCCGCCGAAAGCTGGATGGGGGTCAGGGGGTTCTTGATCTCGTGGGCGATGCGCCGGGCGACGTCGGCCCAGGCCGCCGTTCGCTGGGCGGACATCAGCTCCGTGACATCGTCGAAGGTGACCACGTAGCCGATGATATCGCCGCCAAGGCGTTCGGCCGCCATGCGCGCGAGAAAGGTGTGGAACCGTCCCTCGCGGACCAGCTTGATCTCCGTCTGTTGCATGCGGTCCGGGCGCTCCATGACCTCCTTGAGAAGGTCCGCCATCTCGGGGACCGCCTCGCCCAGGTTCTTACCGACGGACTTCTCCAGGTCGATGGCCAGGAGCTCCGAGGCCGAACGGTTGGTCAGATTGATGCGCCCGTCGATGTCCAGACCGATAACGCCGGCGGACACACCGGCGAGCACGGTTTCCATGAACCGGCGCCTTTCGTCCAGTTGACGGTTGGCCTCCATCAAGCCCGTCTGCTGGCTTTCCAGCTGGCCGGTCATGCGATTAAAGGCACGGCTCAAGGTGCCCAGTTCGTCGGCGCGGGTGGAGTCCTCGACGCGCGCGCCCAGGTCCCCTTTGCGCACCCGTTCGGCGGCCGAGATCAAGTTGCTGATGGGCCGCGCGAGCTGGGTCGCCTGCGCCATGCCGATCCAGACGGCGGCCAGCAACAGCAGCACCACCACCAACACGAAGATGATCGCGAATATGATCTGAATGTCCTTGAGGCGCTTTTCCAGGAGTTTGTACTGGCTCGTCGCCTTTTCCACGCTTTCGACGTAGTTGAGGACGCGCGGGTCGACGAACCGCCCGACCAGCAGGTAGGCGTCGACGAACCGGTCGAGCCGGATCACCGCGCGCACGCGGTCCTCCTGGCCCGGGGTAAGCACGACGATTTCGCCCCGGTCGGCCAATTCCATGGCCTCCGGAGGGGCCAGTTCGAATTCCAAGGAAAGGCTGAGCTCGGACCGGGCAAGAACCCGGCCGCCGCTGTCCACCACCAGGGCCTCGGGCAAAGAGCGCAGCGCCGCCTGCGCCGAGAGAACCTGGCTGAAGCGTCGCGCATCGCGCATCAGCGTCGGCGCGTCGCGGTTCAGGTCGTTGGCCATGGCGAAGGCGTCGGCGCGAATACTCTGCCGGTGTTCATGGAGGTAGGCTTGGGCCACCTTCTGGGACTGGTCGAGCGCCGTGCGCACCCGTTGGTCGAACCAGGATTCGATGCCCAGGTTGAGGAACACCCCCGAGAACACGGCGACCAGGATTGCCGGGGTCACCGTCGCCAGACTGAAAAGCGTCACCAACCGGACGTGCAGGCCCGATCCTGCCAGGCCCCGGCGCCGCTCCGCCCACACGGCGGCGAGCCGCCATGCCACCACCCCCCCCAGCATGAGCAGCAGAAGAACGTCCAGGGAAAGAAAAATGAGGACGGTGCGGGGATCGGGGGGGCCGCCCGACCACACCTCGGTCATCGCGGCCACCGTCGCCACCCCCGACGCCACGGCCGCCGCCGCCAGGCAGAAGGCCAGCTTGCGGCCCAGGCCGGCGCGCGCCGACCACAGGCGGACGCGCGCAATGAGCGGACCGGACGTTGGCGCCAGGGCCGTCATTTCCCCCCCCGCACCACGGGAATGTTCAGGTCGCGGATCTTCTTGCGCAATGTGTTCCGGTTGAGGCCCAGCACAACGGCCGCCTTGATCTGGTTGCCGCGCGTCGCCTGCAGGGTCAAGGTCAGCAACGGACGTTCGACCTCCCTCAGGACCCGCTCGTAGAGGCCGGTCGAGGGAAGGTCGTCGCCGTGGGCGGAGAAATAGGCCCGCAGGTGGTGTTCCATGGAGCGCGCAAGGCCCTCGCCCTCGGGCTCGGCGGGCGCGGGGGGGGTGTCGGCCAGTTCCGCTTCGATCACGTCGACGCCGATGACTTCCTCGGAATAGAGGGCGGCCAGGCGCCGCACGAGGTTTTCCAACTCCCGCACGTTGCCCGGCCAGCGGTAGCTCTTCATCCGCTCCATGGCGGCGTTGTCGATGATTTTCCAGGGCAGGTTCTCGGCCGCCGCCCGGGTCAGGAAATGACGGACCAGCTCGGGAATGTCCTGGGTGTGCTCGCGCAGCGGCGGCATCCGGATGGGGACGACGAGGAGCCGGTAATACAGGTCCTCGCGGAACAGGCCCTCGCGGATCAACTGCCGGAGGTCGTGGTGGGTGGCGGCGATGATCCGCACGTCCGCCCGCAAGGGGGTACGGCCGCCGACGGTCGTGTACTCGCCTTCCTGGAGAACGCGCAGCAGCCGGGTCTGGGTTTCCGGCGGCATGTCCCCGATCTCGTCGAGGAACAGCGTGCCGTCCCGGGCCTGTTCGAAACGTCCGACGGTGCGCGCGATGGCGCCGGTAAAGGCGCCCTTTTCGTGGCCGAACAGTTCGCTCTCGATGAGTTCCCGGGGGATGGCCGCCATGTTGATGGCGACGAAGGGGCCGTCGCGCCGCTTGCCGTAGTCATGAAGGGCGCGGGCCGCCAGTTCCTTGCCGGTGCCCGATTCGCCGCTGATCATGACCGTCAGATCCGTCGGCATGACCCGGGCGAGGATACGGTAGATGTCCTGCATGGCCGGGGAGCGCCCGATCAGCGGCAGCTGCTCCTCGGCCGCCTCTTGCCCCGGTTCCACCGGCCGCTCCCCGGCGGCCAACGTCGGATCTTCGAGGGCGCGCCGCACCACACGGATCAGATCGTTGAGGTCGAAGGGCTTGGGCAGGTATTCGAAGGCGCCGCGCTCGGTCGCCTTGACCGCCGTCAGCAGGGTATTCTGGGCGCTCATGACGACGACGCGCAACGCCGGGCGGATCTTGCGGATGCGCGGTATCAGATCGAGTCCGTTTTCGTCGGGCATCACCACGTCGGTGATGACCAGATCCCCTTCCCCGTCGCTGACCCACTGCCACAGGGTGGCCGCGTTCCCGGTCGTGCGCACGTCGAAGCCGGCGCGGCCCAGGGCCCGGTCGAGCACGGTGCGGATGGCGGCGTCGTCGTCGGCGATGAGAATGGTCGGCGCCGCCATCACCCGGCCCCCGTTTGCGTGACCATGGGCAGCATGACCCGGAACACCGTGCGCCGAGGCTGGCTGGTGAACTCGATGACCCCGCCGTGATCGCCGATGATCTTGGCCACCAGGGCCAGCCCCAGGCCGCTGCCCTTGGCCTTGGAGGTGACGAAGGGGTCGAAGAGGTACCCCTGGATGTCTTCGGGAACGCCTTCCCCGTTGTCCTGGACGCTGACCTGGAGGGGCAGGTGAACGCGGCTGCCGCTGCCGGCCACGACGAAACGCACCCCGTGTTTATACGCCGTGCCGAGGACGATCTCCCCGCCCTTTTCCGGCGCCGCTTCGGCCGCGTTCTTGACCAGGTTGAGGAACACCTGCACCAACTGGTCCTGGTTGCCGAACACCGGCGGCAGGGAGGGGTCGTAGTCCTCGACGAATTGCACGTGGCGGCCGAACCCGTTCTGGGCCAGGCGGCGGGCGCGGTCGAGTATCTGGTGGATGTTGACCGCTTCGCGTTGCAGCGGGCCGCTGTCGGAGAACACGTCCATGCGATCGACCAGGCCGCAGATACGGTCCGCCTCGTCGCGGATGAGGCGGGTCAGCGCCTTGTCCTGGGGCTGGGCGGTCTCCTCCAGCAGTTGGGCGGCGCCGCGAATCCCCGACAAGGGGTTCTTGACCTCATGGGCCAGCATGGCGGCCATGGCGGTGACCGAGCGGGCGGCACCGCGATGGGTGAGCTGGCGGTCGATCTTGTCGGCGATGGAGCGTTCCTGCAGGGCCACCACCACCCATTCCGGCCTCTCGGGCACCGGCGTCGCCTGGATGTTGACGAAATGCCTGCCGATGCGCGGCGACTCCAGGGGCACGCCGTACTCGGAGACGGCGTTGCCGCCGTTGCGCACCTGGTCGACGAGGGCGAACAGCGGACTGTCCGCGGGCAGCAGATTGGCCAGCCGCTGTCCCCTCAGGTGCTGGGCGCTGCCGCGGAAGAACTGTTCGGCGGCGCTGTTGAGGTGGACGATGGCGCCGTCCGGGTCGATCACGACGATGGCCGTGGCCAGGGCGTTGAGCACCAATTCCATGTCCACTTCCGCGGGCCGCGGCGATTGCTCGAGGGCGACTACGGGCTTCTCCATTACGCCGCCATCGCCTCCATGACCCCTGCGTAGAATAGCCGCACCAGGGCGCGCACCCGCTCGGGTTCGGCGGTGCGCATGACCTGGGCGCGGAACTCGGCCGAGCCGGGCAGGCCCTTGCTGTACCAGCCGATGTGTTTGCGCGCGATGCGCACGCCCCGCTCCGCCCCGTAGTGAACGAGCATGTCGTCGAAGTGACCGAGCACGGTCGCCTGCTGCTCCTCGATGGGCGGATCGGGCCGGCGCTTGCCGGTGCGCAGGAAACGGATCACCTGTTCGAGGAACCAGGGCCGGCCATACGTGCCGCGCCCGATCATCACTCCGTCGGCCCCGGATTCGGCGAGCAGCCGCCGGGCGTCGTCCACGGTCGTCACGTCGCCGTTGCCGATCACCGGGATGGTGACCGCCTCCTTCACCTTGCGGATGAACGACCAGTCCGAGCGGCCCTTGTAGAACTGACACCGGGTGCGGCCGTGGACGGTAATCATCTTGACCCCGCAATCTTCGGCGATGCGGGCCAGCCTGGGCGCGTTGCGGGAGCCGTCGTCCCAGCCGGTGCGCATCTTCAGGGTCACGGGCAGCGTGACCGCGTCGACCGCCGCCTCCAGGATGCGCGCCGCCATGTCCTCGTCGCGCATCAACGCCGAGCCGGCCTGCTGGCCGGTGGTGACCTTTTTCACCGGACAGCCCATGTTGATGTCGATGATGGCGGCGCCCCGGTCCTCATTCAGCTTCGCCGCTTCCGCCACCAGCGCCGGTTCGCAGCCGGCCAGCTGCACCGCCATGGGGTATTCCTCGGCGCAGTTGGTGGCCATCTTCATGGTCCTGCGGTTGGCCCGGATCATCGCCTGGCTGGCGATCATCTCGGAGACGACGAGGCCCGTCCCCCACCGTTTGACCAGGCGCCGGAACGGCATGTCGCTGACTCCCGACATGGGCGCCAGCACAACCGGCTCTTCCAGGCAGACGGTATCGATCTGGATACGCATTGTTCTCACGTTTCGCGTTGTCGTTGGTTGCCTATTTAATAGGCAAATCCGATTCAGGTACAATGAAATTGCCCCACGCAAGGCAATTGCGGCGGAAATTAGACCGCCCGGCGATCGAGGTCAGGCCATCAGCACGTCGGTGACGAATTTGACGCCGGGATAGCCAAGGGTCAGCAACAGGTACGCCAACAGCACGAACCGCGCCGCCATGCGCCCGCGCACGCCGCTTCGGAAATGGGCCACCAGGAGCCCGCCGATGACGGCGAAGGCGGTGACGGTGAGGATCGTCTTGTGATCGAATTCGAGCACGATGCCGGTTTCCTCGTACTGGGTCGCCATGCCCGTGGCCAAGCCGAGGCCGAGGACGATCGCGCCGAGCACCAAAAGGCGCACCATCAGGGATTCACAGTCGGCCACCGAAGGCAGCAGCCGGGTCAGCGCCGTGGGCCGTTTGGCCTTCAGCGACCGTTCCTGCAGGAAGGCGGCCAGGGCCGCCACGGCGGCGATGGTGACCAACCCATACGTCGCCACGGAGACCACGATGTGGACCTCGATCCAGCCGGCCGGCGCGGCCGCGCCAAGGGACTTTTGCGGGGCGTGCTGCCAGATCGTCGCCAGGACTCCGATGCCCAGCATGTAGGGCGCCATCAACGGCGTCAGGCGCCACGCCTGGCGGTGCACCGCGGCGACGACGGCGAACAGGGCCATGCTGGCGGCCACGGTGACCCACAGCGTGGTCGACAGGCCCGTGCGCCAGGCGCCGGACATCTGCGCCACCACCCACGCCAGGGGCCCGGCCACCGCCACCGCCAGAACCATCCAATAGACGGCGTCCGGGCCCGAGTCCCGGCGCAGGGCGACCAGGGACGCCGGCACCAGGGCCGCCACGGCCGAGAGGCTGAACATCATGTCTTCGGTCATCGGCGAGAGCGCAGCCGCATTTGCCTGCGGGTTCCACCGGCCGTCATCGCCGCCGGTGGCCCGGCAGCGCACAATCGCGCCTGATCTTCCTCTTGGCAAGACCCCTTGGTCAATCTAGTACCCTCCATCATAATAGGAGTACCGGCCGGTGGGCCGGAATTGGCTGTGCATGAGTACGGAATTGCCATGAGCGGGTGCGTGGCCTTGGTCCTCGCCGCCGGACGGGGGCAGCGCTTGGGCGGCGAGGTGCCGAAACAGTACCGGGCGGTGGGCGGGATGCCCATGGTGCGGTGCGCCCTGCTGTCGTTTGTCGGGCATGCGCAGGTGGACGCCGTGCGCCCGGTCATCGATCCCGATCATGAGGACCTGTTCGCCGCGGCGGCCGAGGGGCTGGACCTTCTGGAGCCGGTGCACGGGGGCGCCACCCGCCAGGATTCGGTGCGCCTGGGCCTGGAGAGCCTGGCCGGGTCGGCGCCCGAGCGGGTATTGATCCACGACGCGGCACGGCCGTTGATCACGGACGGTCTCATCTCGCGGGTTCTGGCGGCGCTCGACACGGTGCCGGGGGCCATCCCCGCGCTTCCCGTCGGCGATACCCTGAAACGCGGCGCCGGCGCCCGGGTCGTCGGCACCGTGGACCGCGACAACCTGTGGCGGGCGCAAACCCCCCAGGGCTTCCGCTTTGCCGACATCCTGGCGGCCCATCGCCAGCACGCCGGCGCCGGACTCACCGACGACGCCGCCGTTGCCGAGCGGGCCGGCCTCGCCGTGGCCATCGTCGCCGGCGACGAGGAAAACGTCAAAGTGACGACCGACGACGACCTGCGCCGCGTTCAACGGCGTTTTGCCGGCACCGAGACGCGGGCGGGCTCCGGTTTCGACGTGCACCGCTTCGGCCCCGGCGATCATGTCATGCTGTGCGGCGTCCGGGTTCCTTTCGAAGCCGGCCTGGAGGGCCATTCCGACGCCGATGTGGGTCTGCATTCCCTGACCGACGCGCTGCTCGGCGCCATCGCCGCAGAGGACATCGGCAGCCATTTCTCGCCCGACGACCCGGCGTGGCGGGACGAGCCGTCGGATACCTTCCTGCGCCGGGCCGGCGAACTCGTCGCCGAAAGCGGCGGCACGATCACCAACCTGGACGTGACCCTGATATGCGAAAAGCCCAGGATCGATCCCCATCGCGCCGCCATGACGGCGCGCATCGCGGACATACTCGGCCTGTCCGTGGGGCAGGTGAGCGTCAAGGCGACGACGACGGACGAGGTCGGTTTTATCGGCCACGGCGAGGGAATCGCGGCGCAGGCGGTGGCCAGCGTGCGCTTGCCGTTCCACTTGCCGGTTGCCCGTGACATCGGCGCGGCGGGATGGAAAAACAGGATCGACGACTCTAAATAAAGTGGTACGGACGCGCCGGGATGGCGGTGGCACCCCCGCATGCCCGCGGCAGGTCGGTTCCCTGGCGATGGATAAGCTGGAGCTCGACGTTGTCGATGTGTCGTTGGTGGAACCGGACCACGATACCCGGCAAAGCATCCGCAACATTCTTTACGACACCGGATTCCGCAACCTGCGGCTTGGCGGAAGGCTGACGGAATTGCGCGACGCACTGGCCGTTTCCATGCCCGCTCTCCTGATTTCCGAGACCGAACTTCCCGATGGCGATTTCTGCGAGCTGGTTCATGCGGTCCGGCACCACGAAATCGGGACCAACCCGTTCCTTCCGGTGATCGCGCCGACCGGCAACCCGGCCCCGGACATGGTCAAAAAGGTGATCGAGTGCGGGGCCGACGCCCTGCTCGCCAAACCCCTTGCGGCCCAGATCGCCCTGCTCGTGGATAACATCGTGCCCGACCTGGAAAGGGCGTCGCCGGTGAACCGGTGCAACGGTTCCTGAAGCGGCTTCTCTATGTGGCCGAGGACAGCCGCCGCCGCATGGTCGGCACGAAATACGACCATGTGTCGGAACTGTGCCGGTCGCTTATCAAGGTCACCACCGACATCGGCGCCGCCGGGGGCAGCCCCGAGAGCAAGGATGTCAGGCTGCTGAGCCCGCTGTCGCAGGCCACCCGGGCCGGATTCGGCACCGGCACGGCCGCCGCGGCCGGCGACATTTCGATCTCGGTCGGCCCAAAGTAATATTCTATATCAAGGTATTATCTGGTTTCCTTGGAAATCCAGTCGAGGAAGTCCTTGTTCCCTCCGGCAATGGGAAGCGCGACCACGCACGGGCATTCATAGCTGTGGAGTTCCTTGACCTTGGCGACCACCTGGTCCACCAGGTCCTGGCGCGTCTTGAGGATCAGGACCGCCTCGCTGTCTTCCTGTCGGGACCCTTCCCACCAATAGACCGACGTAATCCCCGGAAACACGTTGGCGCACGCGGCGAGCCGGGCCTCGACCACGGCGCGGCCGATGGTCAGCGCCTCGTCCCGCGAAGCCGCCGTGATGTAGATGGTGGCGAACGTCATGGCCTCCCCCTTTCGCGATCCTGCCGATGTTGGCTGCGGGGGTTTATACCAAGGAACGCCGGTCATGACTCATAGAGATCGCGTAGGCGGCCCGTCGGAGGGCGTCGGAAAGTTTCGACGACCCGTCCTCCGCGGCAGCGGCGCTGCCGCTGCGGAGGGTGGATGCACCGCATCGCCTGCAACTTTCCTCCTGCCCGACGGGCCGCCTACGCGATCTCTATGAGTCATGATCAGCGCCCCTTGGTATGAGGGTGTGGGTGCGGCCTGGGTTCACGGCGCCACCCCGGCCCCGGTTCCGCCCCGATAGGGGGTCTTTCCAACTAACCAGATTGGACAGAGAGCGCCCCGTCCCCTCTACGGCCGCGGAGAGAGGCGCTGGCGCTCTTCGTAATATTCTTTCAGCCGCCGCTTCAACTGCTGGTTAAGCTGCTCGCGCAGGGTTTTTTTGACGCCCGTTCCCTGGAAGGGCTGGATTCCCCCGTTTCCCGGAGCCTGCGCGGCGTATGGTTCGCGCCCGGCGGGGCTTGGCACCGGCGGTTGCGGGGGCCGGGTTTTTCGGCTCTGCCCAATATTGGCAGTGCGCATGGTGAAGAATTTGCCGTTGCGAAACACCGTGCGTTGGCGGCTGAAGCGCGGCCCACTTTTGTCAGATAGGATGCGGCGCAGATTGGCGACGGTCTGCGGCGACACGCCCGCCTGGCTGGCGATTTCCCGGTTCGACCACCGGCGGCGCTCACGGTCGCGGAGGAATTCCATGACATCCCGGCGCTTGTCGGCATTGGATCGACGAAGCGGCGGCACCCTGCCGTCGCCGGACCTGGCGGCGAGCCGGTCCACATCGGCGAGAAGCGCATCGATCAGCGGCGCGTTCGCTTCCGGGTCGTACGAAAGCTCGATGTCATGCCGGTGGCGCAGGAACATGACACGGCACCTGAGATCGGCGAAACCGGCGGCGGGCAGCTCCGAGAGCAGCAGCCTTTCGATGACCCGCCGTCTGGCCTCCATGGCCGGCCCGAGGGTCGCGCCGGGGTTGCGCTCGTCGATGATCGTCGCCTTGTCCTTGATGAAGCGGTACTCCGCCCACGCCTGCTCGAGAGTCGCCGGCAGGGGGTATGCGTCGGCGGCGGCCTCCTCCAGGGCTTCCTCGTCGGCGCCCTCGCAGGCCTTGTTCACCAGGCGCTCGAACCGGCTGGACCCGCCGCTCCCCTCCCCGCCATAAGGCGGGACACCGGCGCCGCCGGCGCCTTTCGCCTCCGGGTTGTCCGGTGCCTCTTTTCCGGTTCGGGTTTCCCGCGTGCCGCCCTGGGTGCCGAAGCGGCCGGGCCCATGCTCCGGGATTTCCGCCGGGGCCGGTTTTTCCATGACATCCCCCCTTATGTCTATTTTTGTCAGTTATATCCCCCAGGGTGAGGGCACATCAACCCTCACCGCCATTGACTGCCAAAACTTGTCAGAGTCCACCTGTGGAAAACGGGTGGCGCGGATGGCCGGGGAAGACC
>JACZWD010000027.1 GCA_022572335.1 Pseudomonadota bacterium | reverse complement strand
GGTTCGGTTCAGGTCTTCCGAGGGCATGGGCCGATTATACTAAGGCGGCTTATTATATGCCAGCTTGTTTTATCGGCGCCCAACCCGTCGCGCCGGGCGCCCCGGCGCAGCCGATGTCCGCCGATGACTCGCCGATGTGCGCGGCCCGGCCCCAGGTCATGGGCTCATTGACTGGTGTTGCGAGTGGCGATGTCCGCTCACGGGTCCACACCGGTCAGCCGTAACCGACTCGGCGAACCACCGGGGTTGACCCAGGGTGTGTGAAAACTATTTTCGAGGCCCGAGCGCGCAACATTGATTCGCGTAACTGCGGTCGCAGGCAATAATGATTCACGCGTCCTCTATTGCCAAATCTATTGTTGCGCCGACGCTTTTCCGACCCGAGTTTTCGCACAGCCTGGACCCATTGCAGTCGTTCGGTCGGCGCGCAAAGCCGCCGCCGGATCGGCCACATGATTAGCCGTGGCTCAACCTTCGGCACGGTTCTGCAACTTTTCATAATGCCGGAGGCCCTTCCCATGGTCGCCGATTTTGTCCACAGGATGGGGCTTGACGTCGGTTCCTTTCGAACCAGATCATTCGGTGTCCGCCTTAAGGCGGAAGCACCACCGTCCAACGTTCAAAGGAGGATTAACCCAGCAAAAACATCCACTCTTTTTCAGGTGTGTGAAACGCACGATGGTGCTTTGCAAAACGAACAAACTGAAAAAAAAGAGGACACGAGATGAGAATCGCACAAATTGCACCGCTGACCGAGAGCGTTCCGCCGAAGTTCTATGGAGGGACGGAACGCGTTGTTTCCTACCTGACGGAAGAACTGGTCCGCCAGGGCCACGATGTGACGTTGTTTGCGAGCGGAGATTCCCAAACTGCCGCCACCCTTGTTGCCTGCACCGAAAAAGCCCTGAGGCTGGATTCCGGCATGCAGGATCCTTCTCCTCATAATATCGTGATGCTCGAAAAAGTGAGGCGCCAGGCCGGCGACTTCGATGTGCTGCATTTTCACATCGACCACATACATTTCCCCATATTCCGTGATATTGCCGAGCGCATGGTAACCACACTTCACGGACGCCTGGACCTGCCGGATCTGCAGCCACTCTATGAAGAGTTCTGCGACATTCCTCTGGTCTCGATCACACGGCATCAGAGGCTGCCAATGCCGCCGGTCAACTGGGTCGGAATGGTGCATCATGGCCTGCCCGTGCATATCTATCCCTTCTCGGCTTCGCCAAACGGCGGCTATCTGGCTTTTCTTGGGCGCATCTGCCCGGAAAAGAGGGCGGACCGCGCCATTGAAATTGCGCGCCGCGCCGGGATCACGCTCAAGATCGCCGCAAAGGTCGATGCCGTCGACCGGTCTTATTTCGAGGACCACATCCGCCACCTTCTCGGCCATCCTTTGATCGAGTTTGTGGGCGAGATAGGCGAGCAGGAAAAAGCCCGCTTTCTTGGCAACGCCCGGGCGCTGCTGTTCCCCATTGACTGGCCCGAGCCCTTTGGCCTAGTGATGATCGAGGCAATGGCATGCGGGACCCCGGTGATCGCTTACGGATGCGGGTCCGTTCCCGAGGTGATCGACGAGGGGGTCAGCGGCTTCATCGTCGGCGGTATAGACGAGGCTGTCGACGCCGTCCGCAACCTTGATGCGCTTGACCGGTATCGTATCCGCAGGCGTTTCGAGGAGCGGTTCAGTGTGGAACGGATGGCCAGGGACTATCTGGCGATTTATCATTCGATGGCCGAACCCAGGAGGCTGCCGAAACAGGCGGCGTAACGCCGGCCCCGGGCGCGGGAACGCCCCCCCCTGGCATGGGCCGGCCGATTCACGGTGTGGCACCCCGGCGCCCGCGGCAAAACCGGCGTGACGCGGTGGGTAAGCCGGGCGTGGCGCATTCATGGCTGAAAGCGGTCCGGGTATGAACGAAAAACCTCCGTCCTCGCCTGGGGCCAGTGCCCTCCAAACAAGCGGTCCATCCTATCAGGTTTACATTCCCGGCGTCCCCACAGTCCAGGAATCGCGGCCGCAAACCCTGAAGCATGGCGACACTTTCGGCGTTTTCAACCAGTATGGAGATATCATTGCGAGTGAAAGACACACGGACGGCTTGTACCACGAGGATACCCGCTTTCTGTCCCGCTTCGAACTGCGCATCAACGGCCGGCGGCCGCTGCTGTTGAGTTCAGCGGTGCAGGACGACAACGGCCTGTTGACCGTCGACCTCACCAATCCCGACATCTTTGACAACGACTGCCTTCGCCTGCCCCGCGATACCATCCACATGTCGCGGGCCAAGTTTCTCTGGCAGGACGAGTGCCATGAGAGAATCGCAGTCCGCAATTTCGACGACAGGCCGCACGTGATCACCTTGATTTTCTTGTTCGGCGGGGACTTTGCCGATCTCTTCGAAGTGCGCGGCCGCAGGCGCGCGAGGCGGGGCAGCCAGTCGATAGAAACCATAGGCCCTGACACCGTCGTCCTCACCTACACGGGCCTCGACTCCGTCATCCGGTGCACGACCATCCATTTTGATCCGGCGCCGGACAGTTTGGATCAAGGGGCGGCCACCTTCGAGCTGAACCTCAAGCCCCAGGATCGGAAATCGTTGTTCGTGGCGGTGAAATGTGGCGAATGCGATGTGGAAAAAACAAAGGGTCGGGATTTTTTCGTCTGTTTGCGCGAGGCGCGCAAATCTTCACGCGACGCCGCCGCCAACGCGGCGACGGTCACGACCTCGAACGAGATCTTCAACGAGGTTCTGTGCCGTTCGATGGCCGACCTCTATATGCTGATGACCGAGACCGAGGAAGGTCCTTACCCCTATGCGGGCATCCCCTGGTTCAGCACGGCGTTTGGGCGCGACGGGATCATCACCGCGATGGAGATGCTGTGGATCGATCCCGGGGTGGCCAAGGGCGTTTTGAGGTTTCTCGCTGCCAACCAAGCCAAGAAACACGATCGGGTCGCCGACGCGGAACCAGGCAAGATTCTGCACGAAACCCGCCGCGGCGAAATGGCGCGTCTTGGCGAGGTGCCGTTTGGCCTCTACTACGGGGGTGTGGATACGACGCCGCTCTTCGTCATGCTGGCCGGGATGTATTGGGAGCGAACCGGCGATCTGGAAACCGTCAGCAAACTGTGGCCCAACCTCGAGGCCGCGCTTACATGGATCGACACCTATGGCGATCCCGACCAAGACGGATTTGTCGAGTACCAGGGGAAAAGCGAAAGCGGGCTTGCCAATCAGGGCTGGAAGGATTCCCACGACTCGATCTTCCATGCCGACGGCCGTTTGGCGGACGGGCCCATCGCTTTGTGCGAGGTTCAAGGGTACGTGTATGCCGCCAAGCGTCACGCGGCGGCAATGGCGCGCGCGTTGGGCTTTGCCGCCGTTGCGGCGACCCTTGAGGAACAGGCCCAGAAGCTCAAGGAACGTTTCGATGAGGCCTTTTGGTGCGGCGATATATCAATGTACGCATTGGCCCTTGACGGCGAAAAAAGGCCGTGTCGGGTGCGCACGTCAAATGCCGGGCAAGTGCTTTTTACGGGCATCGCCAACCCGGAGCGGGCGCGTAGCATGGCCAATATACTGCTCGGGCAGGAGTTCTTTTCCGGATGGGGCATCAGAACGGTTTCGTCGTCGCAGGCCCGATACAACCCCATGTCCTACCACAACGGCTCGGTGTGGCCGCACGACAACGCTCTGATCGCGCTTGGCCTGGCGCGATACGGCCTTATTGACAACATTGAACGAATTTTCACCGGTCTTTTCGACGCTGCGGTGTATATGGATTTGCGCCGTTTGCCGGAACTGTTTTGCGGCTTCAGGCGGCGCAAGGGGAAAGGGCCGACTTATTATCCGGTCGCATGCTCGCCCCAGGCATGGGCCAGCGCGGCGCCGTTCGCACTGATGCAGGCGTGTCTTGGCCTGGAGTTCGACCACGGGGCCGGAGAAATTCGATTCCAGCGTCCCCGGCTTCCAAGGTTCCTCGATGAGGTGCTTATCCGCTCACTGCGCCTCGGCGAGAGCCGTCTGGACATCCTTTTGCGCCGCCACGGTTCGGAAGTCACCGTCGACGTGTTGAAACGCGAAGGGGACGCACGGGTGACCATCACCCTTTGATCCGGCGCGCAAGCGCGGCGCACCGGAAAGATGGGATTTGCAGTTTTAAGGGAGATTGCCGTACACCTCATTTTCGGAAAATTCGGAGTTTTAACCCTCGTCCTTAGGTCCGCTGATGGCTGAGGCTGTTGAAAAACTCCTATGGAGACAATGGGGGCGTAATGATGGAATCAGGAATGCGCTAAGCCTGAATCTTTATTGCTCGGCATGACGGCACCACGAATCATTATTGCGCCGCGCGACATCGAAAATAGTTTTTCAAGAGCCTCGGCCACACGCGGAAGTGCCCAAATCCGCGGATTTGCGACCGGTGTTGGCGTAGAAGCCGACATCGGCGCCCCGCCGCCGACCCAACTCTCGTTTATGGGCACACGACTTAGGCCCCCGCGCGCAGCCTCTTCTCCAGGTGCGCCAGCAGGCCGCCGTCGGCGACCATGGCCATGAGGTGCTGGGGCAGCGGCTCGCAGGCGAGGGTTTCCCCGGTGGTGCGGTTCTCGATGGTGCCGGCCAGGGGATCGATGGCGAGCGCGTCGCCGCCGCGGATGGAGCCGGCGGCCGGGCAGACCAGCGCCGGCAGGCCCAAATTCAGCGCGTTGCGGTAGAAAATGCGGGCAAACGATTTCGCCACGATCACCTGGATGCCGAGCAGCATCAGGGCCTGGGGCGCCTGTTCCCGGGACGAGCCGATGCCCAGGTTCTCCCCGGCGACGAAGGCGTCCCCGGGCCCGACCGAGGACGCGAACGCCGCATCGAGCGTCTCCAGGCAGTGGGGCGCCATGGTCTCCACCGGCGCCATCATGTAGGCGCTGGGGGCGATGACGTCGGTGTCGATGTCGTCGCCGAAGACCCAGGCGCGGGGACATTCGATTTTCATGTTTCCGGCGCTCATGGCGTGGCGTCCGCCAGGAACTCGCGGGGATCGGCGATGCGCCCGGCGATCGCCGTGGCGGCGACCGTATAGGGCGAGGCGAGGTACGTCGCCGACGTGACGGCGCCCATGCGGCCCTTGAAGTTGCGCGACGTGGTCGAGATGCCGACCTTTTCCGCGCCGAGGGCCGCGGGGCCGAGCCCGATGCAGGCGCCGCAGCCGCTGGGCAATATTCGGGCGCCGGCCTCTTCCAGGGCGGCCATGGTGCCGTCCCCTGCCGCCGCCTCAGCGGTCCTCACCGACGCCGGGGCGACGAACAGGGGCACCGCCGTCTTGCGGCCATGCAGGATAAGCGCCGCCATCCTCAGGTCCTCGAGCTTGGCGCCGGTGCAGGCGCCGATATAGGCCTGGTCGACCGGGGTTCCCGCGTGCGCGTCCACCGGCGCGCTGTTTTCCGGGCTGTGGGGCGCCGCCACCTGGGGCGCCAGGTCATCGGCGTCGAAGGCGATGGTCCGCTCATAGGCGGCGCCGTCGTCGCCCCGCCACCCGTCCGTGCCGGTCGCCGCCACCCCGGCCTCGGCAAGGGCGTCCGCCGTCACCGCGTCGGGGGCGATGATGCCGGCCTTGGCGCCCAGCTCCGCCGCCATGTTGGTGAGCACCATGCGCTCGGACATGGGCATGGCGTCCACCGCCGGGCCGGCGTATTCGACCGCCTTGTAGTTGGCGCCGCTGATGCCGATGCGCCGGCACAGCATGAGCATGATGTCCTTGGCCGCGACCCCGGCCCCGAGCCGGCCGGCCGCCTGCACGCGAACGGTCGGCGGCACGCGCACCCAGATTTCGCCGGTGGCCAGCACGCCGGCCATTTCCGTGGACCCGATGCCGATCATCAAACAGCCGTACGCGCCCCCGGTGGTGGAATGGGAATCGCCGCCGACGACGAACATGCCCGGGCGCAGGTAGCCCCGCTCCGGCAGCACGATGTGGCAGATGCCTTCGGCGTCGTGGAAATTGCCCAGTCCCTGGGCCGCCACCCATTCCCGGGTCGTCTTCTGGATGGCCACGCTGTCCGCGTCCCGTTCGTGGACGAAGTGATCGGTGATGATGACGACCTTGCTCAGGTCCCAGACCTCGGCCCCGATCCGTTCCAGCATGGGCTTGATGCGCCTGGGGCCGCCCGAATCGTGCATCATGGCGAGGTCGACCCGGCAGGTGACGATGTCGCCGGGCCTGACCCGGGCTTCTCCGGCCGCCCGGGCGATGATCTTTTCCGCCAGTGTCATGGTCATGGTGTTGTCATTTCCCGCCCGGGGCGTCCTTCAGATCACCTTTGCGGCGCGCAGGGTCCCGATCCGCGCCGCGTCGTAGCCCATGTCGCCGAGGATGGCGTCGGTGTCCGCGCCCAGCCTGGGCGCGGCCCGCGCCGGCGCCTCGTCGCCGGCGCACCTGACCGGCGGCGCGACCATGCGGAAGTCGCCATAGCCGGGCAGGGTCAGGGTCTGGATGCGGCCGTGGTCGGTGACGAAGGGATTGTCCAGGGCCTGCTTGATGTCGTTGATCGGCGCCGCGGGCACGGCGCCGGCGAACGCCTCCAGCCACTCGGCCGTGGTCCGCTCCGCCAACGCTTCGTCCAGCATCTCCTCGATCAGGGGGCGGTTCGCGAGCCGGTCCTTGAACCGGGCGAACCGCGGGTCTTCGGCCCACGCCCCCTGGCCGAGGGCGCGGCACAGGGCCGGCCAGAACTTTTCCTTGTTGCACATCAGGTAGATCCAGCCGTCCCCGGTCTTGTAGAGCTGACACGGGGTCAGCGAAGGATGGGCCGAACGGGGCAGCCTTTCTTGGACCGTGCCCTCGTTCAGGTACCAAGTCGCCGGATAGGCGGTGTTGGCGAGCGCGATGTCGAACAGGCTGACGTCGATATCGCGCCCGGCGCCCGTCGCCCGCGCCCCGGTCAGCCCCGCCAGCACCGCATAGGCCAGCGCCAGGCCGGTCATCTGGTCGACGACGGACAGGCCGAACCGGGCCGGCGGCCCGCCCGGCTCGCCGGTCAGGGAAAAGTAGCCCGCTTCCGCCTGCATCAGGTAATCGAAGCCCGGCCAGTCGGCGCGCGGACCGGTCCGCCCATAGGCGGTGAGGTGGGCGCAGACGATCTTCGGGTTGTGGGCCTTGAGGTGATCGTAGGTGAGGCCGAGCTTGCCCGGCACGTCGCCGCGCAGGTTCGACGCCACCGCGTCCGCCGTCTCGACCAGGTCGTGGAACACCGCCTGGCCCTCGGCGCCGGAGAGGTCCAGGGTCAGGCTCTTTTTGTTGCGGTTGTACGAATGATAGAACTCGGAATCCTCGGGCGTGAAGAAGTACGGCCCCACGTCGCGCGACATGTCGCCGCCGTCGTTGGGGTTCTCGATCTTGATCACCTCGGCCCCCTGGTCGCCCAGGAACATGGTGCCGAACGGCCCGGCCCCGTACTGCTCGACGGCGAGAACGCGCACTCCTTCCAGGGGCAGCATCAGACCGGGTTGCGCTCCACCAGTTGGCGCGCGATGACGATGCGCTGTAGCTCGTTGGTGCCCTCGCCGATGGCGAGCAGGGGGGCGTCGCGGTAGTAGCGCTCGATGTTGAATTCCCGGGAATAGCCGTAGGCGCCGTGGATGCGCATGGCCTCCAGGCTGTTGGTGAGCGCCGCCTCGGTGGCGTACAGCTTGGCCATGCCGGCCTCCAGGTCGCAGCGTTGGCCGGTGTCGTAGGCGCGGGCGGCGGCCTCGGTGAGAAGCCGCGCCGCCTCGACGCGTGTCGCCATGTCGGCGAGCTTGATCTGGATGGTCTGGTGCTCGCAGATGGGCTTGCCGAAGGTCTTGCGGACCTGGGCATAGGCCAGCGCCTCCTCGAGGCAGACGCGGGCGATGCCGACGCCGCGGGCGGCGACGTTGATGCGCCCCAGCTCGAGCCCGCTGAGGATCTGCTGGAGGCCGCGGCCTTCCTCGCCGCCGATCAGGTTGTCCGCCGGCACCCGGCATTCGTCGAACACCACCTCGCCGGTGTCGACGCCCTTGTAGCCGAGCTTGGCCAGGGGCCTGGCGCTCATCCCCGCGCCCTTCTCCACCAGGAAAAGGCTCATGCCCTTGTGCGGCGGGTCGGTTTTGGGGTCGGTCTTGACCAGCACGGCCAGGATGTCGCCGTGGATGGAGTTGGTGATCCAGGTCTTGGTCCCGTTGATCACGTAGGATTCCCCGTCGCGCCGGGCCTGGGTGCGGATGGCCTGCAGATCGGTGCCGCAGTCGGGTTCGGTGAGCGCGATGCCGCCGCGCACCTCGCCGCTGGCGAAGCGGGGCAGAAACGTTTTCTTCTGCTTCCCGGTGCCGAAGCGCTGCACGGCCGCGGCCATGATCAGGTGGGAGCCGAATATGCCGGCGACGGACATCCAGGCCGCCGAGACGCGCTCGACGATCCGCGCATAGGTCACCGCCGTGAGACCCAGGCCGCCGTATTCGGGCGCGATGGTGGCGCCGAACAGGCCCAGCGCCTTCATCTTCTCGACGATGTCCGCGGGATAGGTGTCGCCGGCCTCCAGGTCGTGGGCATAGGGCTTGACGTCGCGCTCCAGGAAACGCTCGACGCTGTCCAGGATCAGGGCCTCGTCGCCGGCCGCCTCGAGGCTTTCGGGAGCCATGGCGCCCCCCTCAGTAATCCGCGGCGTCGTCGACCGCGTGGCCGCGCTTGGGCACCAGGAACGCGCGCTCGTAGGTCATGAACACCGTGCCGTCGGCCTTCCTGCCGGTGGTCTTGACGGTGACGATGCCCTGGGTCGGGCGGGACTTGGATTGGCGCACGGCCAGGACCTCGGACTCGGCGTAGATGGTGTCGCCGGCGAAGACCGGCGCGGTGAGGCGGATCTTGTCCCAGCCCAAATTCGCCACCGCCTTCTGGCTGAGGTCGCTGACGCTCATGCCGGCGACGATGGCCAGGGTCAGCGCGCTGTTGACCAGGGGCCGGCCGAATTCGCTTTTCTCGGCGTACGCGGCGTCGAAATGCAGGGGATGGGTGTTCATGGTGAGCAGGGTGAACCAGGTGTTGTCGGTCTCGCTGATGGTCCGGCCCGGGCGGTGTTCGTAGACGTCGCCGACGGTGAAATCCTCGAAATAGCGGCCATAGGATTCCCGGTAGCGGTTGGGCCCCACTTCCTTGCGCTCGACGACCATGGGACCCCCGCTCACGTCTCGCCGGCGGCGACGTGGAGCACGGCGGCCGGGCCGGCGCGGGTCAGGCGGAACAGCGCGCCCATGTCGGAGGCCTCGTCCAGGGCGCTGAGCGCGGCCACCAGCTCGTCGCGCCGGGCATCGTCCAGATAGGGCCCGGCGAGGGTGTCGAACTTGGCCCTGAGCTCGGTCTCGGAGACGAAGTTCTCCGGCTCGCCTTTGGCCACGGCGACGAATTTCTCGAACCGGCCGCGGGAGGTTTGCACCCGCGCCACGCCGCTCATGTGGGCGGGGAACGCGGCCTCCGCCCGGTCGTCGACCACGGTGCCGATGCGCCCGCACAGGGCCAGGGTTTCCGCATTGTCCACGTGACGGGCGTAATCGTCCCAACCCAGGCCGCCCTCGCGCAACGCCACGGCGCCGACGAACGGCATGGAGAACTGGCAGTCGACCACGTTCCTGGGGTGCCGCTTGTCGTCCTCGGGGTCGCCGATCATGGCCCAGCCCGTGCGCGACAGGCCGATCTCGACGGACTCGATGTCCTTGGGCTCGATGTCGTTGGCGGCGCGCAACTCGATGAGCGCGTCCAGGGCGGCGTGGGCGTAGCGGCAGCAGGGATAGGGCTTCACGGCCAGGGCCATGGTCTCCCAGGTCTCGCCCAGCCCTTCCACCGCCTTGTCCATTTGCGGGTCCGGCGCGTAGGCGCGCAGGAAGCCGGCCTTGCCCTCGATCGCCTCGCGCGCGCCGCGGAAGCCTTCGCCGGCGAGGGTCGCCGCGACGAGCCCGTTCATGGCCGCGTATCCCACCTGGAACAGCTTGGTCCAGCCGCCGTGCACGAGAAACTGGAGCGATCCCGCCGCCTGGCTCAGGCAGATGCCGAAGGCGCTCGCCACCTGCTCCGCCGGCAGGCCGAACACCCGCGCCGCCGCCGCCGCCGCGCCGAAGGCGCCGCACGTGGCCGTCGGGTGAAATCCGCGCACGTAGTGGTCCTTCGGCACCAGCGCCAGGCTGAGACGGATCTGCACCTCGAAGCCGGCGACGATGGCGGCGATGACGTCGCGGCCGCCCGCGCCCGTCATTTCCGCCGCGGCCAGGGCCGCCGGCACGATGGGCGCGCTGGAATGGAGGGACGCCCGCGCATGGGTGTCGTCGAAGTCGAGGGAATGGATCAGCGCCCCGTTGAGGAACGCCGCGCCGGGAGGCGCGTAGCCGGCCTCGTCGCCGACGACGCTGGCCTCTCCCCGCGCCAGCCCCAGCCTTTCCACCGCGGCGATGAGACTGGGCGTCGACGGGGCGTCGTTGCGGGCGCGGACGGCGATGCCGACGCTGTCCATGACCAGCAGCTTGGCACGCTCGCGCACCTCGTCCGCCAAGCCCTCATAGGACGTGGCGGCGACGAATTCGGAAAGCCGGCGGGTGATCGCGCCCATGGCCTCTCCTCCCATGCCGTGGTCGGCGGACAGCATACCACAAACCCGGGCCACGGTCATAAACCCGCCGCCCGCGGCCGTCGTACCAGGGGTCATAAATTGTCCATACGCTTTGCCGTCACGGCGAAATCTGCTGCGCAGGCGCTGCCGCGCCGGCTTTTGCGCGGCCGAAGGCCCCGCACGCCTTAGGTTTTAGCGCTTACGGCCCCTTGAAAAAACGGGGACTCGGGGGAACCGTGGCCCCGGTGGGGCCGCGTAGGTCCCCTCAGCCGGTGCAACCCCACCTGGCCTGCGGCGTGTCCCTGATAAACGCTGGCTTGGTTGGGTTTTGACCGGCGCCCCCGATGTCCGCTCATAGCCAGAACCGGAGCAAAGGACCGGTGTCAGCGGTCCGAAATCTTCCAAAATCGGCCGAACGGAAAACCTCCTTGACTCCGTTCAAGCCGGATGCCGCCGGCCGGACCGGCGGCGGCCCGGAGATCGGCGGCGCCGCGCACGATCATCTCGAATTTTAATCAAATATGGAATAATAAAAAACTTAATAATTAAATTATGTAGGAATTTTATATTGTTATTAGTAAAGCATGTATTCTTTACAAAAAAGTATAAATAATATATACACTCGCACTTTGCTGATCCATATTTCGGACCTTTTTGATTTTATTTTTTTACAGGATTTTAGCGACGTTGACCGGAAGGGAATTCCGATGCCGATCACGACCGCCGACGCCCGGCCCTCACGGGCGCCCCGCAAGACCCACCGGTTGACTCCGCGCCTCGGCGTTGTTCTGTTGCCATTGGTCCTGGCCGCATGCGGGTTGCCCCCCGCCATTACCGTCGCCTCATTCGCCATCGACGCCATCAGCCTCGCCGTGAGCGATAAGACCGTCGCCGACCACGCCCTTTCCCAGATCGTCCAGCAGGACTGCTCGATGTGGCGCGGCTTAACGGGCGACGAGCTATGCATCGATGAAGACAGCGCCGTCGCCGTCGCCGCCGCCGATGGGCCGCCGCCGGCCGGCGGCGCGGACTCCGCCGAACTGGTTGCCATCTACGCGCCGGCGGCGCCGGTTTCCCATTCTCACGTCCCGCCGGTGCGCGGCAAAAAGGCCAAGAGTAGCCGCAAAGCCGAGGCTCCGAAGAAGCCGCCGGTGACCATCTCGGCGGTCCCTGCCGCGGACGACGACTCGGCGGCCGAGGCCGATGGGTCCGAAATTGAGGAGGCGCCGCGGGCCACGGTGCCGGAAGAGCTGGCGACGTCCGCGTCGTCTTCCGTTAGCGAAAATTTCCTGCTTCTCGGAGCCTGAGCCGTTACGCGGGCGCCGCGGAGGCGGCCGCTGACGCCGGAAATGCGTCTGGGGCGAACCCGGCAGGAAAAGGAGGGCGCCGAGCCCCCCTTTCCCGCCTAAGCCGAATGAAGAACATCAGGCGTCCTGCAAAACGGTGGTTCCGTGGCTTCTGGGTACCGGGATTCCGGACATCGGCGAGCGAAGCTCCAGATCCGGCCCCAACGCTCTTAACGAGAACACGCCCCAACCGAAATCCGTCGTCGAGTCGCGGATTTACGCCAGCAAATACTAAAGGGCCTCGGCGTCCGTTTCCCCGGTGCGGATGCGGATGGCCTGTCCCAGCTCGGCGACGAAGATCTTGCCGTCGCCGATCTTCCCCGTGTGGGCGGACTTCTGGATGGCCTCGACGACGGCCTCCACCATGTCGTCGCCGACCGCGAGTTCAACCTTCACCTTGGGCAGGAAGCTGACCTCGTACTCGGCCCCGCGGTAGATTTCGGTCTGCCCCTTCTGGCGGCCGAAGCCCTTGACCTCGGTGACGGTCATCCCCGCCACGCCGAGCGGCGTCAGGGCCTCGCGCACCTCATCGAGCTTGTGCGGCTTGATGATGGCCGTGATCATCTTCATGGCAGCGTTCCTTTTTCAAAACCTGGCCTGTGCCCGGCCCGACGCCAGCCGCTCCCCCGCGCCGGCGGTTGTCAGGTCGTGGCGTATTTCTTTTCCTTCTCGTCGTAGGCCGGGAAACCGATGACCTCGCGCACGTGGGCGAACCCGGCCAGGGCGTCGGGATGCGCACCCTGCTTCAGGACGGCCAGCGCGTCCTCCATCGCCTTAATGCCCCCGAGGAGCAGGGTTATCGGATAGAGGACGATCTTGTAGCCGATCGCGCCCAGGCGTTCCGGCGCCAGCAGCGGCGTGTCGCCCTGCTCGACCATGTTGGCCATTTTCGGCCCGGTCACGCCGTCACAGTAGGCGCGCATCTCGTCCTCGGTGCGCGGCGCTTCCAAAAACGTGATGTCGGCGCCCATCTCGGCGAAGGTCTTGACGCGCAGCAGCGCCTCGTCGAAGCCGTCGGTGGCGTTGGCGTCCGTGCGCGCCATGATCAGGATGTCGGCGCCGGCGTCGCGGGCGTCGACGGCGGCCCTCATGCGCTGGAACGCCTCGTCGCGGCCCACCGTCTGCTTGCCGCGGGTATGCCCGCAGCGCTTGGGCGACACCTGGTCCTCGATCATGATGCAGGCGAAGCCGGCCTGCGCGTAGCCGCGGACCGTACGCTGCACGTTGATCGCGTTGCCATAGCCGGTGTCCCCGTCGCCGATCACGGGAATGGAGACGGCGCCGCAGATGTTGCGCCCCTGATCCACCATCTCGGCGTAGGAGATCAGCCCCGTGTCCGGCATGCCGAGGCGCGCCGCCGCCACGGCGAACCCGCCCATGAAGGTGGCCCCGAACCCGGCGCGCTCGACGAGCTTCGCCGAAAGGGCGTCGAAGCAGCCGGGCGTCACCATCACGTCCGGCTGGGCGAGCAATTGGCGAAGCCGGTCCGCGGGGCTCATCGCCGGCGCTCCGTTTCGATTTCTGAACGTCCTGTCACGGGCCCTCACCCCCGGCAACCACTGCGGCGCCCTATGAATACCCGATCCGCCCCGTTTGGCAAAGCCGCCGGCGGTCCGGTCCTGCCCGGATATTTCATCAATCGTGCGCACCGGGCACCCTCCATCGCTTGGCCCCGCCCGGCCGATGATATAGGGTTCCGGCGGTCCCGCGAACGCGTGCAAGGGAGTACTCGGCCATGCCCATCCAGCGCCACGAGATCGATTTTGCGACCCTGCCCGACGATGTCCTCGAGCAGTGGCGCGCGCTGCCCCCGGCCGTGGTCTCCGACTGCATGAACCGCACCCAGGTCATGGCCGGCGCCATCAAGCCGGTCGGCGCCGGTATGCGGCTGGTCGGCCAGGCGCGGACGGTGACCTGCATGGTCGGCGACAACTCGGCCATCCACATGGCCCTCGCCATGGTGCGGCGGGGCGAGGTGCTGGTGGTCGATGCCGGCGGCTACGAAGACACCGCCCTCTGGGGCGGGATCATGACCCGGGCCGCCCTTCAACGCGGCATCGCCGGGCTGGTCGTCGACGGGGCGGTGCGCGACGTGGCCGAGATCCGCGAGTTCGGCTTCCCCTGCTTTGCCCGGGCCGTGGTTCCGGCCGGGCCGCACAAGGGTTTCGGCGGCATCATCGACGGTCCCATTTCCTGCGCCGGCTGCCCGGTCCGCCCCGGCGACCTGGTGCTCGGCGACGACGACGGCGTCTGCGTGGTGCCCCTGGAGCGGGCCGAGGCGATCCTCGCCGCGTCCCTCGACAAGATCGCCCAGGAGGAAAAGACCAACGCCAACACGGCCTCCGGCGGCCTGCCGGTCGACACCATGGGCCTGGCGGAGCCGGAGATCCTCGGCGGTTAGCCCGCCCCGGAAGAGGGGGCCGCTAAGCCTGGGGAAGGGCGGCGTCAGCGGCCGTCCCCGCCATCGTTCTTGCGCCGCTCCCTTGCCTCGACGACCTTGACGGCGGCCCACACGGCCGCCACGACGGCGAATGCAAGGACGCCGATTTTCAAATAGGCAAGGGCCTGTCCGGCGATAAAGCTCATGGCGAAAGTGAACCGGTGAATAGGGGGAAAACGCCTTCGGTGTTTATCAAAGCACGCTCATCGGGAGGACACTAGCATGGAGGGCCGGCGACGGTCATCGTGACGTCTTGGCGATGATCCAAATCCGGCCTGCCGGCCGCACCGGTCTCCGGGGTCAGGGTGTCATCACGAACCACATCAGCGCGGGCAGGGTCAGGAACGAAAGCGCGGTGGAGACGAGCACGGTGCCCGCCACCTCCGCCGGGCGGTTATCGTGGAGCTGGGCGTAAAGGTAGTTGAAGACGGCGACCGGCATGGCGCATTCGATGATCAGGACGCCCCGCGCCGCGCCCTCGTACCCCAGGACCTCGGCCGCCCCCCAGCCGACAAGGAAGCCCATGCCAAGCCTGAGCACGGAAAGCCCGAGGCTTCTGGGCAGGCTCTCTATGCGAAGGCGGGCGAGCGAGGCGCCGAGGGTGATCAGCATCAGGGGGATGGCGAAATCACCCAGAAGCTCGACCGTCCTGACCAGCCAGCCGGGCAAGGGGAGGGCCAGGAACTTGACGAGGAGGGCGGCAAGCACGGCCCACACCAGCGGAATCCTGAGGACCTCGGAGGGCTTGGCGGTGCCGGCGGCGATCGCCGGGCCCAGTGTGAAGACGAGGAGCGCGCTTACCGCGAAGTACGCGATGCCAAGCGCCAGCCCCTGCTCGCCAAAGGCAAGAAGACATAGCGGAAGCCCCATGTTGCCCGTGTTGGCGAAGATCACGACCGGCAGGAAGGTGCGCTGTTCGAGCCGCAAGAGCCTGAGGAGCGGGATGGCGACGGCGGCGAACACGGCCACCGTGGCCAGCGAGGCGAAGCCCATGGTGCCCATGGTCTCGAACGTGAGATCGACCTTGACCAGGGTCGCGAAGATCAGGCACGGGAAGCCGACGTTGGTGACCAGGCGGGTGACGAAGGCGGTCTCGAAGGGAACGCCCTTCTTCGCCCAGGCGAAGCCGATCCCGGCGCACAGGAACACCGGCGCAATGATCGAGAAGATCTCGACGAACATGTGTTAGTACAATCCTGTACGGTCCTAGCGCCCCCTGAAGGCGGGCTTTTCCTTGGCCAGGAACGCCCGCAGGCCTTCCCGGTAGTCCTCCGAATCGCAGAGCGCGTAGCTTTCGTCCGTTTCCGCCGCCGTCAGGGGTTCGGGCTCGCCTAAGCGGCGCACGAACCTCTTGTTGCACCGCGCCGCCAGGGGCGCGCCCCCGGCGATGCGCCGGGCGGCGGCGTAGGCCTCTTCCTCCACCGCCTCGTCCGCCACCACCCGGGTGAGCAGTCCTTTCGCTTGCGCTTCGCGGGCGCCCAAAATGCGCCCTTCGAGCAGCAATTCCAGGACCACGGCGTCCCCGGCGACGCGGCGGACCACCTCCATCTCCGCATACGCCATCGCATGGCCGAGCCGGTTGATGGGCGCGCCGAAGCGCCCCGATTCGCCGCTGATGCGCAAATCGCAGGCACAGGCGATCTCCAGGCCGCCACCGGTGCAGACGCCAAGGATCATGGCCACCGTGGGATGGCGGCACCCGGCGATGGCGCCCAGGGCGCCCGCGACACTGTCCCCATAAGCCCTGGCCTGGACGGCGTCGGCCCGTTGGGCGGGGAATTCGGAGATGTCGGCGCCGGCGGCGAAGGCCGCGTCTCCGGCGCCGCGGACGACGATGCAACGCACCTCGTCCGCCGCCGACAGCTCGTCCATCACATGGTTCAGGCGCGCCCAGGCGGCCCGGGTCAGGGCGTTCAGCCTGTCCGGGTTGTTGAGGACCACGGTGGCGACGGCGCCGTCCCGGGTGACGAGGATCGCTTCGGGCATGGGATCGCGGGGGGCTTGGCTCAGCCGCCGTTCAACACGCGCAGGGGCTCGCCCTTGAGCCACGCCTGAATATCCTCGACCGCCTCCCCATACGCAAGGGTGTAGGTCTCGCGCATGACGTAGGCGGTGTGGCCGGTAAGGACCGTGTTGTCCAGGCCGCGCAAGGGATGATCGCGGGGCAGGGGTTCCACGCCGTAGACGTCGATGCCGGCGCCGGCGATGGCGCGGCTTTGCAGGGTCTCGACCAGGGCCGCCTCGTCGACGATGGGACCGCGGGAGGTGTTGACCAGGTAGGCGGTGGGTTTCATCAGCCCGAGCTCGCGCCGCCCGACCACACCGCGGGTGCGGTCGCTCAGCAACAGGTGGATGGTGATGATGTCTGCCTCGGAAAACAGGACGTCCTTCTCGACCCGCGTGGCGCCGCATTCGGCGGCCCGCTCTTCGGTCAGGTTCTGGCTCCAGGCGATCAGGGTCATGCCGAAGGCGAGGCCGACCCGGGCCACCTGGGACCCGAGCTTGCCAAGGCCCAGGATACCGAGGGTCTTGCCGCGCAGGCCCTCGGAGAAACCGGCCTGCCAGCCGCCTTCGTGCATGGCGCGGTCCTCGCGCGGGATCTGCTTGACCAGCGACAGGATCAGGGCCCAGGCGTGCTCGGCCGCCGGATACGGCAGCAGCGCGGTGCCGCACACCGGCAGGTCCCGGGCGCGGGCCGCCTCCATGTCGATGGCCAGGTTGCGCATGCCGGTGGTCACCAGCAGCTTGAGGTTCGGCAGGCTGTCGATCAGGGACGCCGGAAAGGGCGTCCGTTCGCGCATGGCGACGACGATGTCGAAGTCCGAAAGCGCCTCGGCGACCGCCTTTTCGCCCTCGATGTATTCGTTGAAGACCGTAATCTCCACCTCCGGGGGCAGCGCCCCCCAGTCGGCGCTTTCCAGGGCGACGTTTTGGTAGTCGTCGAGGATTGCAAGGCGTGTCACCATTGACCGGTCCCCCCGTCTGTATCGATGGCGCACCCGATGCCGTGCACGGGCGCCCGCCGCGGCCTGTTATAGACCAACATTTCCCTTGCGGTCTCCAGTGTTTCGTTTGCCTGTTCCGTGGCCGGTGAAGGCGATCCGGAGAAGGCCGGAAATCCGGTTTCGTTCCATCGAGGAGCCGACCGCCGCCAACGGCCCGACAGGCGCGAAACCTGGTCGCTATAGAGCATCCCCGTGGCGGCGCCGACGGGGACATTCCAGCCACCTGTGCTATCGTCGCGCAACCGGCGCCCGTGCCCCGTTCGGGCATGCGCCGGCGGAGAAGGAACGCGCCATGGCGTCCTGCCGCATCGCCCTGATCCACGCGGTGACCCTTGCCAGGGACCCGGTCGCGGACGCGTTCACGCGCCTGTGGCCGGACGCGGAGACGGTCAATCTGACCGATGACTCGTTGAGCGAAGACCTGGTCCTGGCCGGCGCCCTGACGCCCGACTTCACCGCCCGCATGGCGCACCTTGCCCGCTATGCGGTGGATTGCGGGGCCG
>JACZWD010000202.1 GCA_022572335.1 Pseudomonadota bacterium | reverse complement strand
TCACGCGCAGGTCCTGCAGCGAGGCGATGCCCAGCGGGTTGCCCGGCGCCAGCACCAGCCCCTGCTGGCGCCAGGCCCATTCGATGAGGACCATGCCGAGCCCGGAACAACTGTCGCGCACCACCGCCACGTTGTAGGCGTCGCCGGTCCCCTCGCCGGCGTCGAGCACGTGCAGCCCGCACATGACGGCTTCCCCGGCGGTCACGCGCCTGAGGCCGTCCAGGCTGCCGCCCGACATCATGGCCAGCTCGCACCCGGATTCCCTGAGGCACCACTCGAGCAGCGGGTCGTGGCTGCCGACCACCACCGGCGGCGCGGCCACGGCCTCGCGCAGGTTCGGAAACCGGGTGCCCTGGGCCACCCACTGGTCGATGAGGTGCCTGGGAAACAGCCACTTGCCGGTGACCCGGGTACAGGGAATGCGCTTCTCGCGCAACAGGGCATAGACCTTGCGCTCCTTGATGCGCAGGTATTCGGCCACCTCGCGTGTGTTCATGAGGTCACCCAAGCCGTGTCCCCCCATCCTGTATTTTTCTGCATTATACTGTATATATTTCCACCCGTCTCCATGGGGCATTGAACCGGCGTACGAAATACGGGACAAAGCCCCTGTGCTTGCCCATGTGTAGGGACGGCAAAGAACAGGCGCGGCCAGGCGCCGGCGAAAATACTCGGGAGGTCCCACCACCGATGGAACTGAACGGCAAGGAAGTACTCGTCTGCGACTGCGAAGGCACCATGGACCTGGACGGCAAGGCCCTGGCCAAGGCGTGCGGGGCCAAGGACCTGACGGTGAACAGCCAGCTTTGCCGGGCGCAGCTGGAGGAGTTCCAGCGCGTGGCCGGAAAGGGCAGGCCCCTGTTGGTCGCCTGCACGCAGGAAGCGCCCCTTTTCCTGGAAACCCTGGAGAAGATGGAGGACGCGCCCGACGCCCACTTCGCCAACATCCGCGAACGGGCCGGCTGGTCCGACCACGGCGCCAAGGCCCTGCCCAAGATGGCGGCGCTGCTGGCCGAGGCGGCCATGGACATCCCGTCGACGACGTCCGTCACCATGACCTCGGAAGGGGTCCTGCTGGTCATCGGCCGCGGCGAAGACGCCATCGCGGCGGCCAAGCAGGTGGCCGGGCGCATGGACGTGACGGTGCTGTTGACGGACGCCGGCGAGGTGACGCCGCCGAGGCTCATGGACGTGCCCGTGTTCACGGGCGCGGTCAAGGAGGCGACCGGCCACCTCGGCGCCTTCCAGGTGACGGTGGAGCGGTTCGAGCCCGCCGCGCCGTCTTCGCGCGGAGCGCTTACGTTTGCCGGCGACGGGCAGACCGGCACCTCGGTCTGCGATCTGATCCTCGATCTGCGCGGCGCCACGCCCCTGTTCCCGGCGCCGGAAAAGCGCGATGGCTACTTCAACCCGGATCCCGGCAACCCGGCCCTGGTGCAAAAGGCCCTGCTCGACCTTACCGACATGGTGGGCGAGTTCGAAAAGCCGCGGTACGTGAATTTCACGGCCGAGCTGTGCGCCCATTCCCGCAACGACACGGTCGGCTGCACGAACTGCCTGGACGTTTGCCCGACCGGGGCGATCGCGCCGGACGGCGACCACGTGGCCATCGACGTCTTCGTCTGCGCCGGCTGCGGGGCGTGCGCCAGCGTCTGCCCGACGGGCGCCGCCACCTTCGCCCTGCCCGCCGGCGACGCCTTGTTCCAGCGTCTGCGCACCGTGCTGGGCACCTACGCGGACGCCGGGGGAACGGACCCGGTCCTGCTGGTCCACGACTTGGGGTTCGGCGACGACATGATCGACATCATCGCCCGTTCGGGCCGCGGCCTGCCCGCCAACGTGATCCCGTTCGCCGTCAACCAGGTGACCCAGATAGGGCTCGATTTCCTGCTCGCCGCGGCGTCCTACGGCGCGGCGCGCACGGTGCTGCTGCTGCCCCCCGGCAAGGACGACGAGGCGGCGGGGCTCACCGGCCAAGTGGAACTGACCGACACCATCCTCAAGGGGCTCGGCTACGGCGAGGGCCGGGTCGCCATCGTCGATGAATCCGACCCCACCGCCGTGGAGACCGGGCTCTACGCCCTCGATCCCCTGCCACCGGTGGTCCGGGGCGACTTCCTGCCCATGGGCAAGAAACGCGCCCTCATGGAGCTGGCCCTGGACCGCCTGCACGAGAACGCGCCGGCGCCGGTCGACGTGATCGCGCTTCCCGCCGGCGCCCCCTTCGGCACCGTCGAAGTGCGCGTCGAGGGCTGCACCATCTGCCTCGCCTGCGTCGGCGTCTGCCCGACCGGGGCGCTCAAGGACAACCTGGAAAAGCCGCAGCTCAGTTTCCGCGAGGCGTCGTGTGTCCAGTGCGGCCTGTGCATGGTCACCTGTCCGGAACGCGTCATCAGCCTGGTGCCCCGGCTCAGCTTCACCGAAGCGGCGCGCGCCCATCAGACGGTGAAGGAGGAGGAGCCCTTTGCCTGCATCCGCTGCGGCAAGCCGTTCGGCTCGCGCCCCTCCATCGAACGCATGGTCGAAAAGCTGGCCGGCCACTCCATGTTCCAGGAAAAAGGAAGGCTCGACCTCATCAAGATGTGCGACGACTGCCGCATCATCGTCCAGACGGAGGACGAAAAACATCCCATGGCCGGGCCCCCGCGGCCCCTGACCCGCACCACCGAGGACTATCTGCGCGAGCGCGAGGAGTTGCGGAAAAAAGCCGCCGAAGCCATGGCCGGCATGGAGGCGGACAAGAAAACCGAGACCTGAGCCGGAGTTTTCACCAAGGACCCCCCCCGGTATCCCCACGAAATTTATGGGCGACACTTGCCCCGCGGGCCGGTATGGTGGGACACCGTTATATATGGCTGAGCATAACGCCGGGCAATAAAGGGCGAAGCCACCAGGGAGGGGCCGGGCCACACCATGATCGATCCTTTTGGACGGACAATCACCTATCTGCGGGTATCGGTGACGGACCGCTGCGATTTCCGCTGCATCTACTGCATGTGCGAGGACATGACGTTCCTGCCCAAGGCGGAGCTCCTGACCCTGGAGGAGCTGGACCGCATGTGCAGCGCCTTCGTCCGCAAGGGGGTACGCAGGCTCCGCCTCACCGGCGGCGAGCCGCTGGTGAGGCGCAACATCATGAGCCTGTTCCGCTCCCTGAGCCGCCATTTGAAGAGCGGGGCCCTGGACGACCTGACGCTGACCAGCAACGGCAGCCAGCTTTCCCGCTACGCCCACGAGCTGGCGGGCTACGGCGTCACGCGCATCAACGTCTCCATCGATTCGCTGGACGCCGGCAAGTTCGCGGCGATCACCCGCCGCGGCCGGCTGGACACGGTGATGGAAGGCCTGGCGGCGGCCAAGGACGCGGGGCTCGCGATCAAGATCAACACGGTGGCCCTCAAGGGCGTCAACGACGACGAATTCCACGACCTGGTGGCGTGGTGCGGGGACCAGGGATTCGACCTCACCTTCATCGAGACCATGCCCATGGGCGAGATCGACGAGGACCGCACGGACCGCTACCTGCCCATGCCCGTCGTCCGCCGGCGGCTCGCCGAACGCTGGACCCTGCGCGACACCGACTACAAGACCGGCGGCCCGGCGCGCTACGTGGACGTCGCCGAAACGGGCCGGCGCATCGGCTTCATCACGCCGCTCACCCACAATTTCTGTGAAAGCTGCAATCGGGTGCGCCTGACCTGTACGGGCACGCTGTATATGTGCCTGGGCCAGGACGACGCGGCGGATCTGCGCGCCCCCCTGCGCGCCAGCGAAAGCGACCACCTTCTGGACGCCGCCATCGACGAGGCCATCGCGCGCAAGCCCAAGGGCCACGACTTCATCATCGACCGCGACCACAACCGGCCCGCCGTCGCCCGCCACATGAGCGTGACGGGAGGGTGACGGACGGTCGCCACGATTCTCCTCCCGGCCTGATCAAATCGACCGATCCCGCCATGCGTGTTAATATTGGTCACCCTTGACCAATCGGGCCGCCGTGATGAAAACGGTCAATCTATACGACGCTAGGAACCACCTGTCCCTTCTCGTGGAACAGGCCGCCGCAGGCGAAGAGATCGTGATTACCAAGGCCGGCCGGCCACGGGCCAGGCTGGTGCCGTTCCACCCCGACGACCGGCCCCGGCGACCCGGCATTTGGAAAGGTCAGGTCTGGATTGCGGACGATTTCGACCAACCGTTGCCCGTGAACCTGTAGGCCGCATGCTCGTCGCACAGGCCGAACTCGAAGGCCTGACCCTGGTCACCCATGACCGGAGATTGGAGCCTTACGGCCTGGAGATTCTTTGGACGTGAGGTCCCTCTGGTCGCGGCACAAGCCCCCACTTATACCAAGGGTCGCTGATCATGACTCATAGAGATCGCGTAGGCGGCTCGTCGGGCAGGAGGAAAGTTGCAGGCGATGCGGTGCATCGTCAAAACTTTTCGACGCCCTCCGACGGGCCGCATACGCGACCGCAACGGCG
>JACZWD010000026.1 GCA_022572335.1 Pseudomonadota bacterium | reverse complement strand
TGGTCCACGTCCTCCTCCATGGAATCGCCGACGAAAACGACGGCGTTGACCTTTTTCCCCTTCGTCTCGTTGATGGCGTGGCGCAGGATCTTGCCGATCTGGGTCTGTCCGGCCAGGCAGAACACCGACGTCATCAGCCGGTTGAGCTCGGACGATCCGGTCAGCCATCCGCTGACCTTGAACTCCCCGAAGCCGCGGTAGAAGGCAAGCTGGATCTCCAGGCCGCCGAGGGCCGCCGTCTCGACGAACATCTCTCCCTGGATGTGGGCGGCCCGGTCCCACATGGGCTCGCGGCTGGCGGTGGCGTCCATGGCGAAGATCAGCCGTCCCCGTTGCCCCGTCGCCTTGGCGACGGGCGCCTCCGCCACCTTGCGCAGGAAGGCCGCGATCCCGTCCTGGGACGACCTCTTGGTGGGGACTTTGCCGTTGCCGCTCGCCATCGCCGATCTCACCGGGTGGAGGAATGTGAACTAGTGGCCTGCATCAGCTAAATTGTACCCCTACGACGGCATTGCGAGGTTTCCGGCTAGGAGCGCGTCGCGCCGTGGTGTGCGTGCACCACAAGCGGCGCGCGACGACGCCGGGGGCCGCGGGGGCGTCCCCCGCATATCGTAGCCGGGGGGGACACCCCCCCTTGTCCCCCCGGAAGCCTCGCAACGCCGCCCTTCGGGTCGCTTTTCCCGTCCCCTCGGGGCGTCGGGAAGGCTTGCCGATGGCCCCGCATCGCCGGCGCCTCCCCTCCTACCGAGGAAACGGGAAAAGCGATCGTAGGGGTGCAATTTAGCTGATACAGGCCACTAGGGCCCGAACGGCGCCACCTCCACCCCTTTTGAGCTTACCCCGTGGCCGCGCCCCGTGCCAACGACGCAAAGCGGATGCCTTCGACTTGCGGCCAGGATCGGTGTAATTTAGCCGAAACAGGTCACTAACGTAAATCGTCGGCGATCAAATGGGAGGCGGCCGACATCCCTGGCGAAACGACCGTCTTATACCAAGGAGCGCTGAAACCGGAGTTCTTCAATCAGCCTCCGGCCCGGCCCTGGCTCCGCCGACCTCCCGTCGCCCGCCGAAGCGGGCTTCGCGAAGGCGGGAGGCTTCGCCGAGGCGAGCGCGCAGCCGCTCGTTCGCCTCTTCGAACAGGCGCAGGTTCTTCTCTAGGTCGTAGGGGCTCTCCTCCAGGGTCTCCGGGTCCCATTCGCTGCGCGGCGTCTCGAAGAAATCACCGCCATAAACGTGGATCGCCGCCGTCACCTTCGCCAGGGGGTTGATCACGGCGTGGATCACCTGCTCACCCAGGGCGACCGTGTCCCCGGCCACAAGGTCCTTCATTCCCGCTTCCTGGAGACCGTTGCCGTGGCGACGGTAAAACACATTGTGCTCATGCCCTCCGTAGATGCCGATCACCGCCCACATCCGGTGATCGTGCGGCAGAAACCGCATATGCGGCCCGAAACCGATGTTGAGAACGGTCAGATCGTCGGCATGGTAAAGCGTCTGCACCCCCGCCAACCGTGGCTCGCCGAGCGCGCCGATGACCTCGTTCGGAGTGGCGACCGCTCTGGCGACGATTTCCCGGACGGCTTTGCGTGCATCGCTCTCGCGCAGCGCCGATTTGCACTCTTCGACGAGGCGTTCAACCTGAAACATCGGACGCATCTCCAACCAATGAGCGCCAGGAACGGGCCTATCCCCAATGCCCCGGAAACGGGAGCCATGATACCCGGGCGCCAGGGTCCACGAAAGGCGATTCGGCCGCCCGCCGGCCCGATCGGCCGCAGGATTTCCGCGAATGGATCCCGGGCCACCACGCACCCGAAGACCCCTTGTCGGGTTCAGTCGGTGTGGATGACGCCCTCGGGGTGAAAGGCGTGGAACACGAAGGCAAAGGTGACGTCGTGCACCACGTCTTCGAATCCGTCCCCGTTTCGGCGCTGCACGACCACGTTGCCCACGTCGCGGCCGCGGCGGATGACGCGGGTATCGAGGGCCGAGTTCTGCCCCGCCTCCCAGCTCAGCACCAGATCGCCCTGGATAATCGTCCCCTTCTTGCGCAGCAGCGGCAGGCTCCACGCCTCCCCGCCCACGGCGACGACCCGCACCATGGGCGCGATGCCCTCGGGCAGATCGCCGCGGAAGAGAAACGGAAACCGGGCGCTGTCGTAACCCACATACGGGTTGATGCCGTAGCGCCGGAACGGCCGGTTGGACACCAGCACCTTGCCGTTCGGCGCCCGCGCCCGGAAGCGGGCAAAGGATTCCTGGCGCGAGGGCAGCATTTTCAAGGTCTTGCCGGTCATCTTGCCGACGATGGCTTCCCCTAAGAACTGCTGCCACCAACTTTCGGTCTGGCGGTCGTACATGACCAGGTCCGAGTTCCTGAGCTTGCCGGTGGTGCCGAAGTCCAGCACCTGGCCATCCACCCGGCGGTCGAAGACGATGCTGGAATTGCACAACGGGCAATAGGTCACGGTCACCGGAACGCCGCCGATGGTATCGTTGACGATTTCGTGCCGGGTGATGATGCCCAGGGGATAGGCGCGGGCCTCCCCGTTGACGGTGACGCCGATGACCGGTTCCGTATCGGCCAGGTCGGTGACTTCCGAAACGGGCACGAACCTGGGGTCGTCGATGGACGGAATGCCGTCCTTGGGCGGCCCGCCCGACATGATCTCCGCCAGATCCACCGAATGCCTGGAGAAATCGGTGTTCGGCCACTCCCCGGCCCACATCATGGGGTTGGCGCCGGCGGCGGCGGGCAGGGCGAGCACGGCGGCGACGGCGAGCGCCATGCCGCGCCGTCCCTTCGCCGGCCGCCGCCGGGGGCGGGGGGTCACGGTGGAGAAATCCTGCTCCATCCCCGCAGCTTGGCCTCGCGGGGTGCATGAGGGCAATTCATTTCCGGTTCAATTTTTGGTGATGTGCGGCGGACCCGGACGGCCGGGCGGTCCGCCGCCCGCTTGACCGGCCCGCGGCCGGCGCACAAACTCCGCTCCCCGCATCGGTAATACCAAGGGGCAGGCATGGCGGACACCATCGACTGTGCGGTGATCGGGGCCGGCGTGATCGGCCTGGCGGTGGCGCGGGCACTGGCGCTCAAGGGGCGCGAGGTCGTCGTCGTGGAGGCGGCCGAGACCATCGGCACGGGCGCCAGTTCGCGCAACAGCGAGGTCATTCACGCCGGCATCTATTACCCCACCGAAAGCCTCAAGGCCCGGCTGTGCGTCAAGGGACGGCAGTTGCTTTACGCCTACTGCGCCGCGCACGGGATCGAGCACCGGCGTTGCGGCAAGCTGATCGTCGCCACCGGGGACAGCCAGATCCCGGCCCTGGAGGACCTGCGCGCCCGCGCCGGGGCGAACGGGGTGGTTGACCTGGAGTGGCTGGACCGGGACCGGGTCTCGGCGCTGGAGCCGGCCCTGCACGCCGTGGCCGCCTTGCTGTCGCCGTCTTCCGGCATCGTCGACAGCCACGCCTTCATGCTTGCCCTCCAGGGGGACGCCGAGGCCGCCGGGGCCGTGATCGCGTTCCACAGCCCGGTCACGGGCGGGCGGATCGCCGGAGGCGACGGGGACGTCCGCGTGGTCATCGAGGTGGGCGGCGCCGAGCCGGCGACCCTGGCCTGCCGCACCCTGGTCAACTGCGCCGGCCTGGGCGCCCAGGCCGTGAGCGCCTCCATCGAAGGGGTGCCGGCGGCGACCATTCCCCGGTGCTACCTGGCCAAGGGAAACTATTTCTATTTATCCGCCAAGCCCCCGTTCGCGCGCCTGATCTACCCCCTGCCCCTGCCCGCCAGCCTGGGCCTGCACTACACCCTGGATCTGAGCGGACAAGGGCGGTTCGGCCCCGATGTGGAATGGGTGGACGAGATCGACTACGCCGTCGATCCCGGCCGGGCGGCCTCTTTCTACGCCGCCATCCGCGAATATTGGCCGGAGATCGAGGACGGCGCCCTCAGGCCCGGCTACGCCGGCGTCCGCCCCAAGATCCAGGCCCCCGGCCAGCCGCCCGCCGATTTCGTCATCCAGGACGCCCGCGGGCACGGCATCCGGGGCCTGGTCGCCCTCTACGGCATCGAATCGCCGGGGCTCACATCGGCGCTCGCCATCGCCGAGGAGGTGGCGGCGATGCTCGACTAGAGCCGACTTCCCCTGTCCCAACCGGCCCCCCGTTGCGTTCCAACGGGATACGCACCAAATGGAATCACGGATGGTGCGCATGTCGGGTCCACGGGTAACAGCCGTTCTGGCGTTCGTCGTCTTCGCACTGGCCCCCGCCGCCGCGCAGGAGCCGGGCCGTAATCCCGCCCCTTGACGCGGCGCGCGCAATGGCCATCATGCGCCGCCGGGAACTCGCACAGGGAAGGCGGCCATGACCGGGACCATCGCGTACTATTATGCCCTCAACTCGCCCTGGACCTATCTGGGCGGCGTCCGGCTGGAGGAAACGGCCCGCCGTCACGGGGCGGCCATCGATCACAAGCCGGTAAGCCTGCAGGAGGTCTTCCCCGTCTCGGGCGGCCTGCCGTTGGGCAAGCGCGCGCCCCAGCGCCAGGCCTACCGCCTGGTGGAACTGGCACGCTGGCGGGACTTCCTCGGGATGCCGCTGAATTTGCAACCCCAGTACTTCCCGGCCGCCGAGTGGCCGGCGGCGGGCATGGTGATCGCGGCCAAAAAGGGCGATCAGGATTGCGGCGGGCTGACCAACGCCATCCTGAAGGCGGTCTGGGTCGAGGAACGGAACATCGCCGACACCGGGACCCTCAGGACCATCGCCGGCGAGATCGGCATGGACGGCGACGCCCTGCTGCAGGCGGCCGAAAGCGAACCGGTGGCCGCCGAATACAAGGCCAACACCGCCGAAGCCATCGACCGCGGCGTGTTCGGCGCGCCCACCTACGTCTTCGACGACCAGATGTTCTGGGGCCAGGACCGGCTCGATTTCCTGGACAGGGCGCTGGCCGGCACATGACCCCGGCGCCGCGCCCCTAACTCCCCGGAAAAAAGTCCCCCTGACCGGCGCCCGCCCGGCCATCGGCGGGATGCCCGCGCCGCCTGCCTTCCGGCCCCCTTTCCACCGGGCGGCGGGAAATTTAAAACGGGCATCGCCGGGGTTTTTGCCTATATTGAGGGGGCCCCACAGCCGTTTAGGAGGAGGTGCCACCATGTTCATCCAGACCGAGGCCCTGGCCGACCAGGACGCCCTGAAGTTCCTGCCGGGGCAGCCTGTCCTGCCTTCGGGTACGGCCCATTTCGCGGATGCGGAATCGTCCGCGGGGTCGCCCCTGGCCCAACGCATCTTCGAGGTGGACGGCGTCACCAGCGTGTTTTTCGACCCCCAGTCCGTCACCGTCAAGAAACGGGACGACACGGACTGGACGGCCCTGAAGCCGCTCATCCTCGGCATCATCATGGAGCATTTCACCGCCGGCGGACCGGCCGTCGTCGCGGAACAGGGGGCGGACGTCCCCGACGATACCGGAGAGGACAGCGAGATCGCGGCCAAGATCAAGGACCTGATCGACACCCGCATCCGCCCGGCGGCGGCCCAGGATGGCGGCGACGTCATCTACCGCGGTTTCAAGGACGGCGTCGTCCTCCTGGAAATGATCGGCTCCGGCACCGGCCTGAAGGACGGGATCGAGAACATGCTGCGCCATTACGTTCCCGAGGTCACCGGGGTCAGCGATTACCGGGACGCCATACCCAAGCCCGGCCTGGAAACGCCCGAGGGCAAACTGATCCAGGCCCTGCTGGACGAGCGCGTCAACCCGTCCGTGGCGTCCCATGGCGGGCATATCTCCCTGGTCGATGTCCAGAACGACACCGTCTACATCCGCCTCGAGGGCGGCTGCCAGGGGTGCGGCATGGCGGACGTGACGCTCAAACAGGGGATCGAGACGGAGATCAAGCGGGCGGTGCCGAATATCACCGCCGTGCTCGACGTGACCGACCACGCCGGAGGGAGCAACCCCTATTACCAGCCGGGCAAGGGCGGCGGCAGCCCGTTTTAACGGGCCGGCCGTGAGCCTGTTCCGATTCCGGCGCGCGCCGCCACCGGGCGCGGGTGAGCCGCAATGAACGTCGTCCTTCTGTCCACCTATGATCTTGGCCATCAGCCGTTCGGGCTGGCGTCGCCGGCGGCGTGGCTGCGCGAGGCCGGGGCGTCGGTCACCTGCAACGATCTGGCCGTCGACGACCTGGACGAACAGGCGGTGCGCGACGCGGGCCTGATCGCCGTCTACCTGCCCATGCACACCGCCACCCGGTTGGCGGGCGCCCTCGTGCCCAGGCTTAAACGCCTCAATCCCACGGCGCACGTCTGCTTCTACGGCCTGTACGCGCCGCTGAACGAGGATTTCCTGCGCCGGCTCGGTGGCGGGACCATCCTCGGCGGCGAGTTCGAAAGCGGCCTGGTGAGCCTGTATGAACGGCTCTCGGCGAACGGCGCGCCGTCCCGGCAGGCCCAGAGCGAGCCCCTGATCTCCCTTGCCAAGCAACGGTTCCGCGTTCCCGACCGCGCCGGCCTGCCGCCGCTCGAACGCTACGCCCATCTGGAAACGGGGAACGGCGGGCGCCGCACGGCCGGGTACACGGAGGCGAGCCGGGGCTGCAAGCACGTGTGCCGGCACTGCCCGGTGGTCCCGGTCTACGGCGGACGGTTCCGCATCGTGCAACTGGACACGGTGATGGAGGACGTGCGCCGGCAGGTTGCCGCGGGGGCCGGCCACATCACCTTCGGAGATCCGGATTTCTTCAACGGCGTCGGCCACGCCATGCGGCTGGTGGAGGCGTTGAACGGGGAATTCCCCCGGCTCACCTATGACGTCACGATCAAGGTCGAGCACCTGCTCGACCATGCCCGCCATCTGGGGACCCTCGCCCAGACCGGCTGCGTTTTCGTCACCACGGCGGTCGAATCCGTGGACGACCGCGTCCTCGGGCTGTTGGACAAGGGCCATACGCGGGCCGATTTCATCCGTGTGGTCGGGCTCACCCGGGACGCCGGCCTGACCCTGTCGCCGACCTTCATCCCGTTCATGCCGTGGACCACCCTGGAGGGCTATCTGGATCTGCTCAACCTGGTCGCCGAGCTCGACCTGGTCGCCCACGTGGCGCCGATTCAGCTTGGCATCCGGCTGCTCCTGCCCAGGGGATCGTGGCTTCTGCGGGTGCCGGAACTGCAGGCCCATCTCGGCGACTTCGACGCGGACGCCTTAAGTTACCGCTGGTCCAATCCCGATCCGCGGGTCGATGGGTTGTGGGAAAAAGTGGCGCGGGTCGTCGAAGAGGGCGAGGACGCCGGCCGGCACGATGTGTTCGAGAGGATCTGGCGTCTCGGCCGCGACGCCCTGGGCCTGCCGGCCGCGCCGGCGCCCGTTCGCCGGCACGCCGAGGCCTGCCCTCCACATCTCAGCGAGCCCTGGTATTGCTGCGCCGAGCCCACGTCCGGTCAGTTCGCGCGCATTTAGCGCCGGCGTGGGCGTGATGAACCCGCGGCGGGGGATGGATGACCGTTGAGGCCATGGGGCGGCTGCTGTTGCTGGTTCCCACCACGTCCTACCGGGTCGGCGATTTCCTCGACGCCGCCCGCCGGCTCGGCGTCGACGTCGCCGTCGGCTCGAACCGACGCCAGGTCCTGGAACAATTCGCCGAGGGCAAAACGGTCACCCTCGATTTCACCGACCTTGAAAAGGGCGTCGCGCAGATCCGCGCCTATGCCCGCGACTATCCCCTGCAAGCCATCGTCCCGGTGGACGACGAGCCCGTCCCGCTGGCCGCCGAAGCGTCCCAGGCCCTCGGCCTGCCCCACAACACGCCGGAGTCGGTGGCGGCGACGCGCGACAAGTACCGCCTGCGGACCCGCCTGGCCAACAGCGGCCTGCCCTCGCCCTGGTTCACCGTGGTTTCCGTCGATGACGATCCGGCGCCCGCCGCCGCGGCGGCGGTCTATCCGTGCGTGCTCAAGCCGCTCGCCCTGTCGGCCGGCCGCGGCGTCATCCGCGCCGACGATGCCCGGGCCTTCCGGGCGGCGTTCCGCCGCATCGCCCATATCTTGACCCAGCCCGACGCCGGGACCTATGGCACCGACCGCATCCTCGTCGAGGAATACATCCCGGGGGCGGAGGTGGCGGTCGAGGGGCTTTTGCGGGGCGGCCGCCTGACCGTGCTCGCCCTGTTCGACAAGCCCGATCCGCTGGAAGGCCCGTTCTTCGAGGAAACCCTCTACACGACGCCGTCGCGCCTGCCCGCCGACGAGCAGCGCGGCATCATCGCGACCACGGCGAAGGCCCTGGCCGCCCTTGGACTGCGCGACGGGCCGGTCCATGCGGAGTTGCGCATCAACGACCGCGGCCACTGGCTGGTGGAGGCCGCGGCGCGGTCCATCGGCGGCCTGTGCGCGCGCGTCCTCAGGTTCGGCGCCGGCGTCCGCCTCGAGGAGCTGATCCTCCGCCACGCCCTCGGGCTGCCCATCGAGTCCGTGGAACGGGAGAAGCGGGCGGCCGGGGTCATGATGATCCCTACGCCCGAGGCCGGCATCCTGCGCCAGGTGCAGGGCCTCGCCGAAGCCCGCGCGGTTCCCGGCATAGACGACGTGACCATCAGTATCCCGGTGGGCCACCCGGTCGTTCCGCCGCCCGAGGGATACCGCTACTTGGGCTTCATCTTCGCCGGGGCCGACGATCCCGCCGCCGCCGAGGCGGCCCTGCGCGAGGCCCACCGCCGGCTTCGTTTCGACATCGCGCCCGCCGGTGTGCCGGGGGGCTGACGGCACGGCCGATACCGGCCGCGATCTACCGGGACCGCATGTTGCGCGCGACGAGGCCGGCCTTGACCTTGGCGGCCAGCGCCGGACCCGCCTGCGGTCGTCCGACTCCGGAATCCACGCCCGCCCGACCAGGGAAGTGGAACGGGCTAACCGCCGATGATCCTGACGGATGGTGTAGTCGGCAGTTCCTTGCCCTTCTTGTGGGTCGCCAGAATTGTGGAAATCAGCGTGAGGACTCCCATCGAACTCCCGTATTTCTCACGCGGTATATAATATGTTTCGCCTTCATGGCTGACGGTTACCGTGGCACCTTCCGGTCCAGGTGATCCCTTAATGAGCTGGAACAGAGGGCCTTTAGCCCGACTCTTTTCGGGGCCGAAAATCACCTTGGGGACGTAACGCGGTGTGTCTTCCTCGTGCTTCCGGTTCTGAACCCGGGTCACTTCCCCAAGGTAGTAAATCATCGATTCTGGTGAACGCAGCTTGAGCGTTATGGAAGGTTCTTTTCGCTTGGCAGGTTTCGCGTTGCCGTTTTTTGCCTTGCTGTTTTTTGCCTTGTCGTTCTTTGCCTTGTCATTTGCTGCCTCGCCCTTTTCTGCATCGTCGGCCGAGGGCGTATCATCACAGGGGCTGCCTTTAATTGGACTGAACAGGTTTTTCACATCTTCGCGCACCGATAAGCAAACAGCGTCAGAACCGCCGGGCTTGGTCTCCGTTGTTTCCGCTTTCAGCTTCGGCGTCCATATTATAACTGGCTTCTTGTCTTTTTCGGTAGTCATCAAACCACCTACCTGAGTGGTAGTGGTTTTGATGACCTTTGCCTTGGGATTCGGAACGATTTTAAATTCGGCATCCAGGACGCGAAGTTTCCAATAAAGGTTCTGGAATCTCAGAAACCGGCAAATATTAGGTGGTGCATTTACATATGGGTCGTTGTCCTTGTTCGCTGCGGCGATTTTTATTTTACAGGGCTTTCCTTGTATCTCTTCTTTTTCGGCTAACTCGCAAAGCAAGTCTGTGACGCCTGCCTTCCGGTTGTTCTCGCACGCTAACTTGAAGGCCGTGTCGATCTTTTCCCGCATACCGTTCCTCAGTTCTATCTCCCGGACGAAAACGTGAAACAACGTGGCTTTGGGCCGACCTTGGCGGAAATAAAAGTCATACGTGTCCAGACTCACCGGGGTTATGATGCCCAGCATGAATTCCTGCTTGTTCTGCACCACCATGTCGAAGCTTATCCCGCTCTTTACGGTCGACTGCGGGCTGAAAACGAAGTTGCTCGCCCCGTCACCGCCAAACGGAATCGATAGCGAAAAGGTCCCGGACAGAGGCACGTCACCGCTGATTTTCGTAAAATCTGTGAAATAGAGTGGATAACGCTTCTTGGCGCGGATGATGTTGAGGACCAGCATCCGGTTGCTGGCGTCCTCGACCGCCTTGTTGTAAGCGACCGCACGGTCGGCGATCTCCAACTGCGCGCAGCCGGCGAGCGTCAGCACAGCCATCAAAGCCGCAAGCATCGGCCCCTGCCGCTGAATGGATTTCCTCATCGTTCCCTCCCCGTGTGCGGACGTCCGACCCCGGCTCCCGTTGGGCCTGAGCCCGCCGTTCCCCCGTCCCTACGGTATCCGCAGGACGCCGGTGAGAATGCCGTGATCCGAGAATTTGTCGATCCAGGCCCGTTGCTGAGCCTTGGTATTTTTTTCCGGCCACCCGAGTACGCGGATTTCGGCGCCGCCTTGATCAACAAAGTCGAGGTGCTCGGCGGCGAGGACGTGATCGAGATTGCTTGGGCCGATTCTCCCGCCGCCCCACCAGGCGTTTTCGTGGTCCTTTTTCAAGCGCTTCAATTTCCGCAGCTTGATCTGTTTTTCCATAATCTCTATCTCGGTTTTCCCGTCCAGGTTCTCGCCCCTTCGCTTCAGGCCGTATCCCATTGTGTTCAGGTCACCGAGCGCGATGAAGTTCGCCCGGCCGCCCGGACCCTCACGTTTGTCCAGCGATTTCTTCAGGTTGTTGACATGCTCGATCATGTCGTACCGCAACCCCCATGATCTGGGGTCCGGGCCCGACTTCAGATGCAGGAACAGGAAATTGACGTATTCGGCCCCTACCCGGATCGTGGTCAATGCCCCCGGGCGTAGGCTCCGCACCTTCGACTTGAAGCCTGATCTCTGGGTGATGAAGGCGGCGAATTTCCTTTTGACGCCGACGAGCACTTCCTGAACGCCCACATCCTCGGTCAGGAAAAAGACGTGATTCGGCATCTTCTTCATGAAGTCGTCGAAAACGTATTTACCGACCACCTCGTAAATGCCGAAAATGTCCGGGTCGACCTGCGCCATGCGATCGACGCATCGCAGGGTTCGCTGCTTGACCTGCGCCTTCGTCTCCCTCATGCCGCGGCGTCCGCCGCCGAAGGCCTCCACATTCCATGATGCGAACGAAATATCCACGATCCCCTCCCCGCGTCCGGTCGCCGGGTCCCGGCGCCCGATTATCGTTTCCGTCGCCCCGAAGCAACGAGGCGATGGATGCCGCTGGCGTTGCTCGCCACGCGTTCTCCACGTCGTCCGGCGGTATTCCGGTCAAACCTCCGCTAACCAAAATTGTACAACTGATTATACATATGCCCAATAACTTGCATATCAACAACATAATGACACCGTGGCCGACCGTCGGACACGGTTTCCGGATCGTGCGCAAAAAAAAGTTCGGTAAGGGTCTCGTTCGTGGAACCGCGCGGCGGCTCAGTCCTCGTCCTCGACGATCTCCCACACCCGGGTGTGGGCGCCGGCGGGCTCCGGGGTGATGGCGCTCACCCGCTCGCTTATGCCGTCGTCGGTGAACTCGCGCTCGATGGCGAGCAGGGTGTTGACCGGGTGGTCGCACAGCCCCGCCGCGTCGGCCGCCTCGTCGCGCGCCGCGGCAAGCGCCGCGTCTCTGTCCGGGGCGCCGTACGCGCTGACCAGATGGTCGGCGATCATGCGCACGACGTCGTCGTACTGCTCGGCGGTGATGTCCACCACCTGCACCATGGTCGAGCGGCCGAAGCTGCCGGTGCCCAGCCAGCCGCTCATGAACGCCAGCTGCTCCTTCCGGGACATGGCCGCGGGCCCGGTATCGGCGAAGGCAAAGGTGCCGGTCACGGCCCATTCCCCGGGCTCCGCGGCCAGGGGGAACACCTTCACGTCGGAGGGATCGAGGCGGATGGTGCGCGGAAATTTCATGACCCGGGGTTATACCAAGGGGCGCTGATCATAACCCATAGAGATCGCGTAGGCGGCTCGTCGGGTAGGAGAAAAGTCGCAGGCGATGCGGTGCATCGTCAAAACTTTTCGACGCCCTCCGACGGGCCGCCTACGCGACCAGGACGGCGGCTGACCAAGGCTTTCGGACGGCGTCGCGCACGCTTCACGATGCCCCGCATCGCCACAGCGCACGCTCCTGGCCGAAAACCTTGGTCAGCCGTCTCTATGGGTCATGATCAGCGGCCCTTGGTATTATACGCCTAGCAAGGCGGAGGTGCCAATACCGGCGCCGGGAGGCGGCTTTGACCCAGGCCCCCGCCTTCGTCATGATCCAACCCTCGGACCACGGGCGTGGCAGAAGACATGGACTGGAACGACAAGGCCGGCCAGCGGCGCGCCATCGCCGTCCTCGCCGTGATGTTTGCGTGGGCGCCGCCGGCGCACGCCTTTTCCCCGGACGTGCTGCAATCGGTGGTCAGCGTCCTGCCCGAGTGGCCGGACCGGCCCCCATCGGCGCCGGCCGACGGCCGCCCCGAGGAACCGGAGGGCACCGCCGTCGCCGTGCTGGCGGGCGGATACCTGGCCACCAACGTCCATGTGCTCGGCGCCGCCACACGGGTCACGGTGCGCCTCGCCGACGGCCGCATCATCGCCAGCGAGATCGTCGGCCGCGACCCCCTCACCGACATCGCGCTGATCAAGGTGGCGGTGGACCTGCCGGTGCCGCCCATCGGCCCTGAGCCGCCGTTGGCGGCGCCCGTCTGCGCCATCGGCAACCAGTTCGGCCTCGGCCTCTCGGTCACCTGCGGCGTGGTCTCCGCCGTCCACCGCAGCGGCACCGGCTTCAACCCCATCGAGGATTTCATCCAGACCGACGCAACCGTCAATCCGGGCGGCTCGGGCGGCGCGCTGATCGACGCCGACGGCCGCCTGGTGGGGCTGGTCTCGGCCATCTTCACCAAGAAAACGGACGCCAACATCGGCGTCAACTTCGCCGCCTCCATGCGCCTCGTCCTGCGTGTCGCCGAGGACCTGCGGGATCATGGCCGGGTCCGGCGCGGCAAGTCGGGCCTGCGGGTCGCGGACCTCACCGAAGAGGAGCGCGCCACCACGGCCGGCGTGCGCATAACCCGCATCGCCCCGGAGAGCGCCGCGGCGGCGGCCGGGCTTGCCGTGGGCGACGTCATCACGGCCATGGGGGGGCGCGCCGTGACCAAGGGCGCCGACGTCTCCGCCGCCGTTTACCTGCACCGCATCGGCGAGGCCTTCGAGATTGCGTATCTGCGCGCCGGCGAGGCGCGAACGGCCACCCTCGTGCTCAAACCCTGAGGCCGCCCTGCCCCGGCGCCGTCACAGGGCGGCGTAATCGATGGGCTTGGTGCGGTCCAGGGTGCGGTCCATGGGCGGCATGGGGTATTTCAGCCCGCTCGCCGTGTTGAACAGCACCACGCTTTCGTCACGGCCGATGCGGCCCGCCGCCAGTTCCTTCTTGTAGGCGGCAAAGGTGGCCGCCCCCTCGGGGCACAGGTGCAGCCCCTCCTGGTCCGCCACCTCGGCGCGCGCTTCGGCCGCCGCCCCGTCGTCGACGGCGGTCGCCAGGCCGCCGCTTTCCGAGATCACCTTGAGGATCAGCCTGTCCCCGATGGGCCCCGGCACCCGGACGCCGTGCAGATTGGTATCGACGTTCGGCCACGGTTCGGCGATATGGTCCCTGCCCTCGTCGAAGGCCTTGACGATGGGGCCGCAGCCGGTGGCCTGCACCGCCACCATGCGCGGACGCTTGGCGCCGATCCAGCCGATGGCTTCCAGTTCCGCGAACGCCTTCCATATGCCGATGAACCCGGTGCCGCCGCCGGTCGGATACACGATCACGTCGGGCACGTCCCAGCCCAACTGCTCGGCCAGTTCCAGGCCCATGGTCTTTTTTCCCTCGATGCGGTAAGGCGCCCCGAAGGTCGACAGGTCGTGCCAGCCCATGGCCTGGGTGCCCTCGCGGACGATCCTGGCGCAGTGGTTGACCAGGCCGTTGACCCGGTAGACCCTGGCCCCGTGATAGGCGATCTCCCGCACCGTGACCTCCGCCGTGTCCTCGGGCGTGAAGACGTAGGTCTCCATGCCGGCGCGCGACCCATAGGCCGCCGCCGCGGCCCCCGCGTTGCCGGCGGTGGGCACGGCGAGGCGCTTCACCCCGAAGGCCTTGGCCATGGTCACGGCCATCGCCATGCCGCGCGCCTTGAACGATCCGGTGGGCAGGCGCCCTTCGTCCTTGACCGTGATCTCGCCGCCGCCCAGGCGCTTGCGCAGGCGGGGCAGCGCGACGAGCGGCGTCATGGCCTCGCCCAGGCTGACGATGCCGGCCGGGCGCGTCATCGGCAGCAGTTCCCGGTAGCGCCACATGTCGGGCCCGCGGCCGGCCAGGTCGTCCCTGGAAACGGCCCGGCGGACGGCGTCCAAATCGTAGCGCACGAGCAGCGGCTTGCCCGCCCTGGACAGCCCATGCAATCGGTCGGCGGCGTGGTGTTCGCCGGTTTCGCTGCACTCCAGATGGGTCACGAACGTGGCGCCGTCGCTGTTCAGAACGATTTCATCTGGCATGATTTTTGTTCCGCTGACGGGATTTGGTAGGTGCCGGACGGTCGTCCGAGGTGCCGGCGCCGGCGATCATAAGAGGGCGCGGCTGGGAATGTCCAATCGGCCCGGCAGCGAACCCTTGTCGTCGCCCTCCCGTATGGTACCCGGGCGGTGATAATTTTTCATTGCCGCCAACCCAACGCCGGGCCAACTTTTCCGGGGAAATATTCCTGTGGCCCACTCCTCTCGAATCCCCTTGACGCCCCGGCCGGGCGCCGACGAAAGGACAACTTCGCGCGACCGGGCCCCTCCCCGGATGGCCCCGGGCACCTATTTATAGTATTATCGGGACAGCGGATCGGCCCGCCGGGGCGAGCCGCGCCGAACGTATCACGGGGGCCGGCCGATGGCCGGTCCGCTATGTACACGTCCGCAGGTGCGCCAGGCAAAGAAAGGAAAGGTGATGCGGCCCCTTCTTATGTGTGTGGGCGTTGGTCTGGTCCTCGGTCTGGCCCTGCCTTCGTCCCTGGCCCAGGAGGCCGAGTTCCGGCGCGGCGAGGCCGTGGAGACGGGCTTCCCCACGGAAGACGGCGGGTCGCGCTTCGTGACCATCAATCGCCAGCGCGAGTTGGAGCACGAACGCCTGAAACTCGAGGGGGAACGCCGAGACCTGAACCGGCGGCAAGGGAATGCGGAACGAAGCGCCCGCGAGGATCGCCGCGGCATCGATGTCGAGATCGATCGGTTGCAGCGGGACCTGTCGGCGCCGCCCGTACAGGAATACCCGAAGGACGGCGAGGTCATGCACCCCAAGGACGACCCGGGGCTCCGGGTGCGCCGCGAGTTCGCGCTCCGGCGCCTGAAAGGCGATTGGCAGGAGGCGGAAACCAGGCGACGGCGGTTGGATGATCTGGGGCGGCAGCTGAGCATGGAACGGCGGCGCGGGGGCGCGGCGGGCCGCGGCACCCAGGGATTGCGGCGCCTGTATTTGAAGTCGCTCCGGTGACGATTTCGCCGCCGCGGCCACGGTCATAACCCGGAAATGACCCCTTGGAGGACACGGTGACGGACCACGGTACCCCCGATACGGTTTCCGCGGCTCTGAGCGAAGGGGTCCGCCACCACAATGCGGGCCGCCTCGACGAAGCCGAAGCCCAGTACCGCCAGGTGATCGAGGCGCACCCGGACAACGCGGACGCCCTCCATTTGTTGGGAGTCCTCGCCCGTCAGGCGGGGCGGTACGACGACGCCGTCGATCTCATCCAGCAGGCGATCGCCAGGAACAACCGAAATCCATCCTACCACGCCAACCTGGGCACCGCGTTGGAGGTGTCGGGCAAGCGCGAAGAGGCCCTGGCGGCCTACCGCCGCGCCATCCAAATCAACCCTAACTATCCGGAGGCATACTATAAACTAGGCGCCGCGCTGCGGGACTCGGACAAGCCCGACGACGCCGTCCAGGCGTTCCGGCGCGCCATTCAAATCAAGCCCGACTACGCCGAGGCGTACAACGAATTCGGTTCCCTGTTGCGCAAGGCGGGCAAGGGGGACATGGCCGTCGAGGCTTTCCGGCGCGCCATCAAAATCAAACCCGACTACACCGACGCCCACTACAATCACGGCGTCGCGCTGCAGGGGGCGGGGCGGCTCGACGAGGCCATCCAGGCCCTGCAACGCGCCGTGGAACTCAAACCGGATTTCGATTCGGCGATGTTCAACCTCAGCGTGGCGCTGTTGGACCGGGGCGACCCGGGCAAGATGGTGGAGGTGTGCGACGCGTGTCTGAAGGCCGATCCCGGCAACAGGCGCATGCTTTCCTCGAAGATCGTGGCGCTCAACGAAGCCGGCGACAGGGACGGGGCGCGCTTCCTGCTCGACTTCGACCGGTTCATCCGGCCTACCCGCATAGAGGTCCCGGCCGGCTTCGACGGCCTGGCCGAATTCAACACGGCGCTGGCGCATCAGGTCTGCACCAATCCGACACTGGAATTCGAACGCTCCGGTCATGCGACCCGTTTTGGCGGGCACACGGACGACCTGCTCATCGACCCGCAGGGGCCGGTCGCCAGCCTGAAGGGGTTGATGGAGGGCGCGGTCGAAGACTACCTGCGCGCCATGCCCGAAGATCCGTCCCATCCGTTCCTGGCCAGCCGGCCGGACCGCTGGAAGCTGACCGCCTGGGCCGTCGTCATGGACACGGGCGGCCATCAGGCCGCGCATATCCACTCGGCGGCGTGGGTGAGCGGCGTCTACTACGTGCAGCTACCCGACATCGGCAACCTGCCCGAACAGGGGCAGGCGGGATGGATCGAGTTCGGCCGGCCCCAGCCGGGGTTCCGCTGCAAGGTGGAGCCCGAGGTCAAATCGTTCCCGCCCGAGGAAGGACTGATGTTCCTGTTCCCGTCTTACTTCTACCACGGAACCATGCCCATCGAGACCGAGGACCAGCGCATCAGCATCGCCTTCGACGTCATACCGCAAGACTGATCCGCGTCCCCGCGACCATGGCGCACCCGGCGCTCGCCAGGGCATGCGCCGTATGAAGGAAACAGCTATGCCCGAGGCCGGGGAGCCGGAAGCGGAAGACACGGGCACGACGGCCGCCGCCCGATCTTGTCCCCCATGCCGACGGCTGGACGCCGTGGCGGACGGTTTGCCTGCGCGGCACCGGGTTCCCGGTCCATATGCTGGAGACCCTTGGCGCGAACGACGCGGCGGCGGAGGTCGACCGATTCCTGGATACCGAGGCCGCATGGGACGAAGCCCGCGACCGGGCGATCAAGCCATGCCGTGACGCCACCAAGGCCCTCGGCAACGAGGCCCGCAAGCCCTATTCCCGTGCCATGAGGCGCCTGACCAAGGGCCGCGTCCCCGAACCCATACCCGACGCTCCGCAGACGGCGCCCCTGTTCGAGACCCTGGCGCGATGGCAAGAATACGCCCCTGCGGGGAATCCGCCGTTTTCATTCTCCGGCAAAGTTGGTATGCACAATCCATGAAAGCCATGACGGCGAGCGGGAGGTTTTGGCCGGCCGGCGGGATAGGGGCGCTGGCCGTGGCGGCGGCGTGGGCGTGGCCGGCGGACGCGGTGCCGGCGGGGGATCGGAAGGGCTCGGCACGTCGCCTTCCAGCAGCCTGCGGCGGCGGCGCTTGGCCTTGGGGTCGGGGACGTCCTCGAAGATTCGGAAGAGGTGCCAGCGGTCTTTGACGTACTGGAGCCGGAACTCGTAGCGCCGCTGCTGGCCCATGGCCCATGCGTCCATGAGCGTTTCGCCCGGGTAGCGGAGGCTTGGGTCGCGCTGACGTTTGATGTAAGAGGCCACCGCGCGCGGCTGCATGGCGTTGTGGG
>JACZWD010000201.1 GCA_022572335.1 Pseudomonadota bacterium | reverse complement strand
GGGCGGCCCGCCGTTTTCGCCGACCGTAAACTCAAACCGGGGCCCCGGCGCCCGCGGGCATCGGACTGGAACGCCGGGCGTGTTAACCTGTAGACTCGCAAACCGGCCCGGCGCGGGCGCGCGGGCGGGGGCATCCAAAGGGAGGGGGCCTTGGTGAGGAACCTGAAATCCCAGGTCACCGGCGCCATCTGGGACGTGGACCTGGCGTCCCTGCCGGCCTGGGCCGGCTGGTTCGTGCGTTTGGTGCGGATTCTTATCGCGGTGGTGCGCGATTTCGGCGACGGCATGCTCAACCTGCGCGCCATGAGCCTCGTCTATGCGACGCTGCTTTCCCTGGTGCCGCTGCTGGCGGTCAGCTTCTCGGTGTTGAAGGGCTTCGGCGTCCACAACCAGATCGAACCCATGCTGCTCGAAATCCTGGCGCCGCTGGGCGCGAAGGGCGTCGAGATCACGGAGTACATCATCGCCTTCGTCGAGAAGATCAAGGTCGGCGTCCTCGGCGCCGTCGGCCTCGGGCTTCTCCTCTACACGGTGGTCTCGCTGATGCAGAAGATCGAGCGCTCGTTCAACTACACCTGGCACGTCACCCAGCACCGCTCCTTCGCCCAGCGCTTCAGCGGCTACCTGATCGTGCTGCTCATCGGTCCGGTGCTGGTCTTCTCGTCCATGGGCATCACGGCGTCGGTCATGGGCTCGGACGCGGTGGCGGCGCTGACCGCCATACAGCCCCTCGGCGCGCTGGTGAAACTGGCCGGCAAGCTGGTGCCCTATCTCCTGATCATCGCGGCGTTCACGTCCATCTATGTCTTCCTGCCCAACACCCGGGTGGGGGTGCGCTCGGCCCTGGTCGGCGCCGCCGTCGCCGGGTTCCTGTGGGAGACCGTGGGCTGGGCGTTCGCCTCGTTCGTGGTTACGTCCACCAATTACGCGAACATCTATTCCGCCTTCGCCACCCTCATCTTCTTCATGATCTGGCTGTATTTGAGCTGGCTCATCCTGCTGTTGGGGGCGAGCGTCGCTTTTTATCACCAGCATCCCGAATACCTGACCGTGCGCCGCGGCGAGCTCAGGATGAGCAACCGGCTCCGCGAAAAGCTCGCCCTGCTCACCGTGTTCCATATCGGCCGGAGCTATTACCAGGGCCTTCCCCCGTGGACGGCGGCGGGCCTGGCCCAGAGCCTGCATGTTCCCGCCGAAGCCGCCGAGTCCGTGCTCGGCGCCCTGGAACACGCGGCCCTGTTGCGCCGCACCGGCGACGATCCGCCGGCCTTCCTTCCGGCCCGGCCCCTGGAGACCACCGGCGTCAAGGAGGCCCTGGACGCGGTGCGCGCGGCGGACGAAAGCGCGCATCTGGATATCGACCAACTGCCCGCCGAGGCCGCCGTCGATGCGCTGGTAGGCGATCTGGAACGGGGCCAGGCCGGGGTGCTCGAAGGGGTGACGCTGAAGGACCTGGCGGTATCGGGGAAGGCGGCCGGCGGGGCGGACGTTGAACGGCTGCCCGAAAAGGCCCCGCCCCGCCGCGCCGGGTAACGGCCGCGGGGGGCGCCGGGGCGTCCCCCGCATAGTGTTGCCGGGGGGACACCCCCCGTTTCCCCCGGGGGCGCCGGGGCGTCCCCCGCATAGTGTTGCCGGGGGGACACCCCCCGTTCCCCCCGGGGGGCGCCGGGGCGTCCCCCGCATAGTGTTGCCGGGTGCCCGGCGGGCCTTGGGAGGACCGGGAATGTTCGATGTGCTTGGCTGGTTCCGCCGGGACCCCGAGCGGGAGATCAAGCAGCTCAACCGGGACGCCCGGGCGGTGGTCGACTCCGTCTTCCTCGGCTATCCGGTGGACCGCGCCCGGAAGGTCGCCGTGCGCACCCGCGCCCACATCGACGAGGCCCATGAAAAGGCGAGGAACGATGCCGGGCGCTACGGCGAAGTGGCCGCCCAGTACCGGACGCTCAACCAGGACGCCCGCCAGCGGGGCGACCAGGTGGCGATGAGCAGCCTGACCCTGGCCATCATCTATCTCGGCGCCGAGGCGCACGGGCCCGCCTGCGCCCCGGCGCGCGCCGCCATCGACGAGTTCCTCGGCCACTGGTCGCATGTGGGGGAGGGACCGTGAGCGAAAAAGGGGACGTTCTCCTTTTCCAGCGGTCGAGCTAACCCCCCCCCGCGCTTGCGGGGCGGGCGCCTATGGGGATGCTGGGCGCGGCCGAAAACCGGCGAAAAAAATTGGGAGGCGCGCGCGATGATCGATCTCTACACCTGGTCCACGCCCAACGGCCGGAAGGTCTCCATCATGCTCGAGGAGGTGGGCCTGGCCTATACCGTGCATCCGGTCGACATCCGCAAGGGCGAGCAGCACAAGCCCGACTTCCTGGCCATCAGCCCCAACAACAAGATCCCGGCCATCGTCGATTCGCAAGGGCCGGACGGCAAGCCGTTCGCGCTGTTCGAATCCGGGGCCATCCTGATCTACCTGGCGGAGAAGACGCAAAACCCCCTGCTGCCCACCGAGGCCATGGCGCGCTACCGGGTCCTGGAATGGCTGATGTTCCAGATGGGCAACGTGGGTCCCATGTTCGGCCAGACCCACCATTTCCTGTTCAATCCGCCCGAAGACGTGCCCTACGGCAAGAAGCGCTACCACACCGAGACGCGCCGGCTGTACGGGGTGATGGAGAAACGCCTGGGCGAGGTGGCGTATTTGGCCGGCGACGCCTACACCATCGCCGACGTGGCCACCTATCCCTGGATCGCGCGGTTCCCGCGCCATCAGGTGGACCTGGCCGAATTCCCCACGGTCAAGGCCTGGTTCGACGGCATCTCGGAGCGCCCGGCGGTGGCCGTGGGGATGGACGTGATCCCCGAGTGAAGGATTTCCGGGCGCGCCCGTGCGGGACGCGCCCCTGTTGGGGAGAAAATAACAGGGGATTTGCCCGGCGCCCCGTGCTACAGAATCGGCCTGAGAGGGAACAGGAGGCGCACATGGTTCGTTCGGCAAGCGTGCTCTGTGCCGCGGCGCTCCTGATCGCCGCCTGCGGCACCACGCCGCAGGATCGCGGCATCAGTGGCGCCGGCATCGGCGCCGCCGGTGGGGCGGTCATCGGCGCCCTGACCGGACTCACCATTCTCGAAGGCGCCCTGATCGGCACCGGGCTCGGCGCCGCCGCCGGGGTGTTTACCGACGAGAAGAAACTCAATCTGGGCGAGCCGTTGTGGAAGAGGTGGCTGGGGTCGTCCAAGGACCAGTCGTTCAAGGCCGGCGCGCCGGGCCGCAACGCGGCGGCGGGGGCGCCGCCGGCCCAAGACAGGCGGCTGGTGGCCGGCACCCAGTCGGATCTTAAGCGAATGGGCTACGATCCGGGTCCCGTGGACGGCATACTGGGCCCCCGGACCCGGGCCGCCATCCGCGCCTATCAGAAGGATCACCGGCTGCCCGTCGACGAAAGGCCGACGCCGGCCCTTGCCCTCCATATCCGGGCGCAACTCGGGGACCAGGTGGCGAGCGAGGGCCTGTCGAACTAGTGTTCCCCCGCCGCCGGGGCGGGCGGAAACTCCCGTAAATGGCGCCCGATGGCGCTGTCGTTGCGCCTGCAAGCGCCTTGATCCGCGCCCGTGGGACGGCTATGTAGCTAAGGAGACGGCCGGCCGGATACGGCCGTTGTCGCGGAGGGATGGCCGAGTGGTCGAAGGCGGCGGTTTGCTAAACCGTTATGCGGTTAACAGCCGTATCGGGGGTTCGAATCCCCCTCCCTCCGCCACCCTACGCCTTCGCCTTCGGGTGGCAGGCCACTCGGTGGCCTGACGCGCGAAGGCGTTTAAGCGTAGGCGTGTCTCCCGAAGCTCCGTCAGGAGCGTAGGGAGACTTGTGCCATGTGGTACGTCTATTTTTTCAGCTGAGAAATGGCGACAGGCGACGGCTGCCGCGTGAGACTGGGCGTCCTACAACCCAAGGCTTGTCAAGCCACGGTTCATGTGACGACGCCCGAGATTCGGTTATCGCCCGTGACGCCCTAAATGATCTCGAAATAGCGCTCCATCTCCCAATCCGTGATGTGCTTGCGGAATTGGCGCTCCTCCCACTCGCGGGTGGCGGCGAAATGGTCGACGAAGGCGCCGCCGAAGCAGGCGCGCGCCGCCCTGGAAGCCTTGAGGCCCTGGGCCGCCTCCCACAGGGTGGCGGGCAGGCCGAGCCGCTTCGGCACCTTCGCCTCGTAGGCGTTGCCGAGGACGGGCGCCGTCGGCTCGATTTGGTTCTCGATGCCCCACAGTCCCGAGGCCAGGGCGGCGGCGAGGGCCAGGTACGGATTGGCGTCGGCCGCCGCGATGCGGTACTCGATGCGCTGCGCCTTGGCGCTTCCCGCGATCACGCGGAGCGCGCAGGTGCGGTTGTCGATGCCCCAGTTGGCCCCGGTCGGCGCCCAGAAGCCGGGAATCAGGCGGGTGTAGGAATTCACCGTGGGCGCGGTCATCGCCAGAAATTCGGGCATC
>JACZWD010000025.1 GCA_022572335.1 Pseudomonadota bacterium | reverse complement strand
GCAGGGGCCCGACGCTGCGCGTGAACGGACCCCAAAGGGCGCCGGCCATACCCGCGAACGCCCCGGCGATGACGAAATTGACCAGCATGTAGCGGCGCACATCGATTCCCAGGAAGCGCGTGCGCAACTGGTTTTCGCGCATGTTTCTGAGCACATAGCCGAAGGGCGAGCGGGTGATCCGCCACATCACCGCCGCCGCGCCAAACACGATCACCAGCGTCAGGTAGTAGTACGTCGTCGCGTCGCGGAAGAACGGCGGCGGCAGGAGCCGCTGTATGCCGTCGTCGCCACCGGTGAAGGTGTACCAGGAGAACACGACGTAAAACAAAAGCTCGCCGAAGGCGAGGGTCAGGATGGCGAAATAAATGCCTGTCAGCCGCACGCAGAAGTATCCGACCAACAACGCGCCCGCCGCGGCCACCGGCGGTCCCACCGACAGCGCGACAAAGAACTGGACCATCGTGATCGCACCCGTGCCGCCACTGAGTTCCCGGAACAGGATCGCCGTCCCATAGGCGCCGAGCCCGAAGAACGCCGCGTGGCCGAACGATATCTGGCCCATGTAGCCGTAAATGAGGTTGAAGCTCATGGCGAACAGCCCGAGAATCAGGATCTCGGTAGCGACCTCGGTCCAGAACATGCCGGGCAGCAGCGGCACGAGCGGGAAGCCAATGACCAGGAGCACCATGACGGGTCCGGAGAGTCCGCCCCAATCGTAGAGACGTTCTATCCAGTTTCGCCTATTCCGGTCGCCGTTCGGCGTGCCCACCCCTTGCCCCTTTTTCCCTGCGTTCGCTCAATACCTGAGCTCGGTGCCGAACAGGCCCCACGGCCGCCAGATCAACACCGCGATGACGATCAGGAAGACCACCGCCAGCGCCCCATCGGGCCAGATGAGGATGGAGAACGAATACACCACGCCAACGATTATCGATGCCACAAAGGTGCCGAGGATGCTGCCGAAGCCGCCGATAACGACGACCGCGAAACATTGGATGATGAGGTCGATATCGACCCCCAATGCCATCGGCATCAGGGGCAGGAACACGCCCGCCGCGAACGCCGCGATGCCGATCCCGAGGGCGAATACCCCGGCGTAGATCAAGGGGATGCGGATGCCCAGGGCGCTCACCATGTCACGGCTGTAGACCGCGGCACGAACGATCATTCCGTACCGGGTTTTTTGCAGAAACCACCACAGGCCGGCGGCGACGGCGATGCCGGAAGAGACAATGACGAAGTAATAGGGATTAACGTAGGTATCGAGCATCTCCAGGGGCTCGATCGGCAGGTAGATGGAACGGTCCTCCACCCCCCACACGAGCTTGATGAGGTCGCCGATTATGAGGATCAGGGCGAAGGTGAGCAGAAGCTGCTCGGGCAGTTCGCGGCCGTACATGCGGCGGATGAGGAACCTTTCGATCAGGTAGCCCACCCCGACCATGATTGAGGTGCCGAAAACGATGGCCAGTGCCAGCACCCAGCCGTTCTCGCCGAGAAATTCGCCGAAATACGTAAAGATGCTGAACGTGATGTAGCCGCCGAGCAGCCAAAGGGTGGCGTGGGCGAAATTGAGGATGTTCATCACGCCGAAGGTCAGCGACAGGCCGGACGACAGCAGGAACAGGATCATCGCCCGCGACAGGCCGCCGAGCAGCTGGCCGAAAATGACGCCCGGGTCTAATAGCATGACGTTTCCCTAGCCTACGGATAGCGTGCCGCGCGGAGGCGCCGCCACGGAAACCGAATCGGTTCCGGTTTCCGTGGACGGCATGCCCCGTCAGGAAGGCTACGCGCGCTTTTTCTGGAGTTTCCGAACGTCGTCACAGGTCGGGGTCCAGACTTCCTCGGCCTTGACGATGATCATGGTGTCCGGATTGAAGATGGGGAACGGGTAGTCGGGGCTGTCCCACACCGCACCAACGTAGCCCGCGGGGATGTTGAGCTGGTTGTTGCAGTCACGGAACGTGGCCTTGCCACGGCAGGTGTCCATGGTCGCCCCCTTGAGGGCCGCCTTCACCGCCTCGGTCCCGATGTTGCCGATCTTGTCGATTGCCTGCTCGAGGCCATAGATGGCGTCGTAGTGCATGCACGCCCAGTCGGTGGGATAGGCGTCGTGCTTGGCCCGATGCATCTTGATGTACTTCTGCATCAGGGGCTGGTCGAGATGGGCAAAGAACGGGCACCGGGCGAGCCCGATCATTCCGCGCGGCAGGCTCTTGCGCTGCTGCTGCATTTCCGTCACCGAGATCAGACCGCCCGGGTAGGCGACACGTTTGAACAGGCCCATGGCCTGCGCCTGGCGGATGAAGGTGCGGTTGTCCTTGCCGGCAATGGCGCCGTAGGCGAAGTCGGGCTTGGACGCCATGATCGCCGAAATGTAGGACGAGAATTCCGTCTCGCCGAGCTTGAACCACAGTTCCTTTTTCAGCTTGGTAGCGGGCGACTTTCTGGCCAGCGCCGTGACGAAGCCCTTCTGGGTGTCGCGGCCCCATTCGTAGTCCTGACCGATGGTCACGTAGGTTTTCCAGCCGTTCTTCTTGATCATCTCGGCCACCGCCACCACCACCGACCCCGACTGCATCTTGGAGTTGGGGCAGAACTGGTAGGTGTAGGGCGTGAAATTTTCGTTGACGATCTTGGAGCTGTTGCTGGTGGCCGCCAGATGCAGGATCTTGCGCTCGTGGATGATCTCCTGGATGGCCATGGCGCAGGCGCTCGAATAGGTGCCGACGATCGTCTGTACGTTTTCGCGCGAGATCAGGTCGCGCGCCTCGCGGGCGGCGATATCGGGTTTGGTGTGGGTATCGCGATAACTGACCTCGATCGGATGCTTGCCCAGGAACCCACCCTTGGCGTTGATGGCGGCGGTCGCGTTCATCACCGCCTTGATCCCGCCGTCGGCGTAGTTGGCGCCCGTGCCGGTAACCGGCAACAGCAATCCAAGTCTGTAAGTGTCGGCCGCCGCCTGCGCGAAGCGCGGCACCATGGTGAGAACACCTGCCGCCGCCGAGGTGACGATGAATTCGCGGCGGTCCATGCTCTTCAGGACCTGCTCCCATTTGTGATCGCTAATGTGTGGTCGTTTCGTCGACATGAAATTTTCCTCCCTTTGGTACGCTTGATAGGTTGCACGGAAAGGCAACGTTATCGTATTTCCACGAGCCTGCCTTTCCCACACTCCACGGCGGGCGGAAACACCGCCGCACGAAACTCTCGTGGTTTGTTCGATTCAACAAAGCGATTTCGACCGTTGGCGAATGGCGCCGTCACCAAGCCGTCGCTCATTCGCCGGTTCCTCCCTGATCTCCGGCACGGACCGCCGGTTATCGTTTTTTTCTCCGCCGCCGGGCGAAGCGCCCGATTGCCCGTGGCGAACCGTCAGGCTTCGTCACGCCGCCGGCGCCATTCCTGGGCTTCCGCATATTTCTCGCCAAGATACGACATCTGTTCGAGAAATACGGTTTCGGCGGCATCGGGATCCCGCGCCCGGACAGCCTCATAGAGGCGCTGGTGCTGGCTTACGATGAGTTTGCGTTCACGGAAACGGTACACAACGATGTTGGCGATCGGTTGCAGCGCTTCGATCACGGAAACCATGACGAAGCGCAACACGGAATTGCGGGTCGCATCCACCAGCGCGCGATGAAAACGCACATCGGAAGCGCAAAATTCGACGTCCGTAATATCCATATCGTTTTGGATTTCGAGTTCAGCCGCCATTGCGGCCAAATGCGACTCCTCCCGGTGTTCCGCGGCAAGGCGGCAACAGATCGATTCCATTTCACGGCGCGCTTCGGTGATTTCGTTGAGACTGAACGCGCCCATGCTCACCATAAGCGCCGCCGTGTTCGCCAGGAACGACCAGCTTTCTTCCTCGCTTGGCCTGTTGACGAAGGTTCCACCCGACGGTCCACGCCGGGAACGGACCAGGTTTTGCGCCGCCAGGCGCTTCAGGGCTTCGCGGATGGTGGGACGTGAAACGCCGAACTTTCGAGCCAGTTCTTCTTCGGTGGGCAACCGTTCATCGATCTTAAGACGCCCCTCGAGGATCGCATCGCGAATGCTCTTGGCTATCTGCTTCGCCAAGCTGTCGGTGATTTGCAGGTCGTATTGGATCCCCATTATTCCAACTTCTTTTTACCCGCCGTCCCTGTCGGTACCGTGGCCCGAGGTTGGCTCGCCATCAGCCTGTTCCACCGATGCTCTCCGCCAACCGCGGCAAATTACATATTCGTTTGACAAATAACAGAATATTACAATGTCGTAAATATTGAAATTCGGTCGGTGCCGCGATACCCGCGACGAATCGACAACAGGGTCGGACCGCATTCTGGATGGGGGGAAGCGGGAACCGGCGCCGCTCGAAACCCTTTTCCAGGTCCGCGATCAGGTCGTCCGCGTCCTCCAGCCCGGCGCCGGTGCGGGCCGCACCCATCGTCTCCGGAATCGTCTGTTTCAGTGGGCCAGGATCTGGCTGAGGAACATCTTGGTCCTGTCGTGCCGGGGATTGTTGAAGAACTCGTGGGGTTCGTTCTGTTCGATGATCTCGCCTTCGTCCATGAAGATCACCCTGTGGGCGACGGTCTTGGCGAAGCCCATCTCGTGGGTGACGACAATCATGGTCATGCCCGTTTCCGCCAGTTCGATCATCACGTCCAGCACTTCCTTGATCATTTCGGGGTCCAGCGCCGAGGTCGGTTCGTCGAACAGCATGATCTTCGGGTTCATGCACAGCGAGCGGGCGATGGCGACGCGCTGTTGCTGGCCGCCGGAGAGCTGGCCGGGAAACTTGGCCGCCTGTTCGGGAATCTTCACCCGCACCAGGTACTTCATGGCCAATTCCTCGGCCTCCTTCTTGGGCGTGTTGCGGACCCAGATGGGGCCGAGCGTCAGGTTCTCGAGCACGGTCAAGTGCGGGAACAGGTTGAAGTGCTGGAACACTATGCCGACCTCGCGGCGGATCAGGTCGATGTTCTTGAGGTCATTCGTCAGTTCGATCCCGTCGACGATGATCTGGCCCTTCTGGTGTTCCTCCAGCCGGTTGATGCAGCGGATCAGGGTCGACTTGCCGGACCCCGACGGGCCGCAAACGACGATGCGCTCTTGGGCCTTGATGGTCAGGTTGATATCCTTCAGCACATGGAACTCGCCGAACCATTTGTGCATGGCGACGATTTTGATGATGTCGTCTTCGCCCTTCGACGACTCGATCTGCGCGTCGGTTTCGGTACGGCTTTCGGTGTCAGCCATTTCCCCGTTTCCTTGTTTATACCAAGGGTCGCTGATCATGACTCATAGAGATCGCGTAGGCGGCTCGTCGGGTCATGATCAGCGTCCCTTGGTATTAATGTCCCGTATGAAGCTTCTTTTCCAGCCACAGCGAATACCGTGACATGGAGAAACAACTGAAGAAGAAGAAGAGGGCGACAAAAATGTAAACTTCGGTCGAAAGCCCCTGCCACTTGGTGTCGGCGAGGGACGAATTGCCGATGCCGAGGATATCGAGCCGCCCGATGACGATGACCAGCGTGGTGTCCTTGTAAAGGGCGATGAAGGTGTTGACGATGCCGGGGATGGAAATCTTGAGCGCCTGTGGCAGGACCACCAGGCGCATGGACTGCCAGTATTTCAGGCCCATGGCGTCGGCGGCCTCGTACTGGCCATTGGGGATCGCCTGAAGGCCGCCGCGAATAACCTCGGCCATGTAGCCCGACGCGAACAAAGTGACCATGATCAACATCCGCACCAACAGGTCGAAATTGGTCCCCGGCGGCACGAAATAGCTCAGCATCACGGCGGCAACGAACAAAAGGGTGATCAGCGGCACGCCGCGGATGATCTCGATGAACGACACGCAAAGAATGCGCACAATGGGCAGTTGCGATTGGCGCCCCAGGGCGAGGACGATCCCGATCGGCAGCGAAAACGCGATCCCCGTAACCCCGATGACGACATTCAGCATCAAACCGCCGAATTGATCGGTGGAAACTTTCTCCAGGCCGAAACCGCCGACCAGCAACCAGGCGGCGATTAACGGATACAGGCATGAATAGGTTAATGCCTTGCCCCTTTGCGGCATGTCCTCATAGAGAACCGGCACTATCGCCAAAATCAACAGCACGAAGGAAAGATCGACCCGCCAGCGTTCCGGTTCCGGGTAAAAACCGTAAATGAACAGAGACAGCCGGTTGCCGATGAAGGCCCAGCAGGCGCCGTCGGCGACGGCGCGGCAATCGTTGCGGGATTCGCCCGTAAAGGCGGCATTGATGAACATCCAGCCGACGAGGAAGGTGAGGGCGGAATACAGGAAATAAACCGCGAGAAGGGTCAGCGCGGTGTCGACGACGGACCCGAACAGGTTGACCTTGATCCAGTGGACGGGGCCGTGAACGCTCGACGGCGGCGGCAGATCCGGATGGGTGCCGGGCAGATAACCGCCGTCCTCGGTGACGGCCGGGGTTTTTTCCTCTTTGCCGAGCGTCATGGCCTTCCCCTACCTTTCCACCAGCTTTATGCGTCGGTTGTACCAGTTCATGAACGCCGAGATGACCAGCGAGAAACAGAGATAGATCGACAGCACGAGGATCATCGATTCCATTTCCTTGCCCGTCTGCATCATCGAGATGCCGCCGATGGTGGCGACGATATCCATGTAGCCGATGGCGATGGCCAAGGACGAGTTCTTGGTCAAATTCAGGTATTGACTGGTCAGCGGCGGGATGATGACCCGGAGCGCCTGCGGGATGATCACCAAATGCAGAATCCGGTTCCGTTGGAGCCCGACCGCCTGAGAGGCTTCCCACTGGCCCTTGCTGATGGCCAGGATACCGGCGCGGACGATTTCGGCGATGAAAACAGACGTATACAGCGACAAGGCCAGCCACAGGGCCAGGAATTCCGGGATCATGGTGATCCCGCCCTTGAGATTGAAACGCCCGAGTTCCGGAACCACCCAAACGAGCGGCGAGCCGGACAACAGGAACACCAGAAACGGCAGGCCGAACAGGATGCCGGTGGAAATCCAGAATACGGGATAAATCCTGCCGCTTTCCTCGCGCACCTTCCTGGCCCACCTGGCGAACGCGATGATGATGCCGATGGCGGCGAAAAAGGCGATCACGGTGAAAGAGAACCCCTCCCCGAAAATCGGATCGGGAATGGTCAAGCCCCGGTTGGAAAGAAAAATGCTGTCGGCAAGGGTATGGGCCTGATGCGGGCTTGGCAGGACATGGACGATGATCCCGTGGATCAACAGGATGTGGAGCAGGACCGGGATATTGCGGGTGAATTCGATAATGCAATAAACGATGTGGCTGGCGATCCAGTTATTCGACAGCCGGATAATGCCGAACAGGAAACCGAGAATAGTCGCCGTGATGATTCCGAAGAAGGCGACCAGGGCGGTGTTCAGGATACCCACCAGCATGGCCCGGAAATGGGTGCTTTGCGATGTGTATTCGATCAGCCGTTGGTTGATATCGTAGGACGCGGGGAAGCCCAGGAAATCGAAGCTGAAGGTCTTGCCGAGAACCGCCAGGTTGAGCACCGCGTTGTTGATGATGTAGGCGAGAAACGCGAACAGCAGGGCCATGGTCAGGATCTGCAGGATGATCGAGCGCGTATCCTTGTTGCGCCAAAGCCTGATCAGAAAATTGGGTTCGGTACCGACTTGTTTTATGCTTGCCTGATGCGCGACGCCCGACACCCTTGCCCCCTGTTCCTGCACCCTTCGTTGTTGAACCGCTTATCCGGCCTGGGCGCCGGGCCGGACAAGACGGACATCTATTTCGTATATCGGGAAAAGGACGCGCCGGACAGGAAATCCCGCCCGGCGCGTTACCTTTTGTCGGTTTACAAGGCCAAACCCTGTTCTACCGGAACGGCGGGGAATATTGCAGACCACCGTTGGTGTAAAGGGCGTTCAAGCCACGGGCCAGGCCAACCGGCGTTTTCAAGCCGACGTTGCGCTCGAAAATTTCGGCGTAATTACCCTGCGCCTTGATGACGCGCTTGGCCCAATCCTTGTCGAGACCCAGCATTCCGCCCAGGTCGCCTTCGGAACCGAGCATACGGCTGACGTTGGGGTTGCTCTTATCCATTGCCATCTTGTCGGCGTTGGCGGCGGTGATCCCCTGCTCTTCCGCCGTAATCAGCGCGTAGACAGTCCAGCGGACGATGTCAGCCCACTGGTCGTCGCCATGGCGGACGACGGGGCCCAGCGGCTCCTTGGAAATGATTTCCGGAAGGATCAAGTGGTCGCCCGGCTTGTCGAAAGTGGCGCGCGTCGCGGCCAGACCGGAAGCGTCCGTCGTGTAGGTGTCGCAACGGTCGGCCAGGTAGTTCTTGCGCGCTTCCTCGTTGGACTCGATCGGCACCGGCTTGTAGCTGATCTTGTTGGCGCGGAAGTAGTCGGCCAGGTTCAGCTCCGTCGTCGTGCCGGTCTGGATGCACACCGTGGCGCCGTCCAGCTCCTTGGCGCTTTTGACGCCCTTGGACTTGCGGATGATGAAGCCCTGGCCGTCATAGTAGGTGGTGGGCAGGAAGGTCAGCTTGACGTCGACGTCGCGGACGAAGGTCCACGTGGTGTTACGGAAGATAACGTCGCCTTCCTTGGAGTTCAGCAGCGTGAAACGGGTCTTGCCGGTGGCCGGGATGAACTTGACCTTTTCCCCGTCGCCGACAACCGCGGCCGCCAGCGAACGGCACATGTCGGCGTCGAAGCCTTTCCAGCGGCCGGTTTTGTCGGTGTACGAAAATCCGGGCAGGCCGGTATTGACGATGCAGTTGAGCACGCCGCGGGCCTTGACGTCTTCCAAGGTCCCGGCATTGGCGACCGAAGCCATGAAAAACGCGGCAACGAGACTGATGATAATCCGCATGTGAAATTCCTCCCTGATTGAGAAACGCTCCTTATTGTCCGCTCCCACTGAGTCGGCGGAGCCGGAATAGGAACCCAGTTGAATCCGTACCACGATTCTGCGAAAAGCCTCAAGGGCTAAGCGCAATTCTCATTGGCGCCCTTGCCCGGCATGGCCCTGGCAAAGACAAGGCGCCCGCCACGCGCCCTTCCGGCGGGGAGTCGTCTTCACGGACGGCTTCACGGGCGGCGGGCGATCATGTCGATCTCGACGCGGGCGTCCCGGGCCAGGCCGGTGACGCCGACGCAGGTCCTGGCCGGGCGCCTGTCGGCGGGAAAATACGAGGCATAGGTCCGGTTCATGGCCTCGTAGTCGTCGCCGAATCGGGTGAGGAACACACGGACGGAGACCACCTGCTCGAGCCCGAGGCCGAGGCCGCCGAGGACGATGGTCAGATTGTCCATGACCCTCCGCGTCTGGGCCTCGATCCCTTGGGGAAGGGGCCGGGAATTGTCATCGGGATCGGTCGGCATCTGGCCGGTCAGGAACACCCAGCCGTCGGCCTCGGCGGCGTGGCTGAAGGGGGCGACCGGCGACGGGCCGGCCGCGACCATGTGAAACAGGGGCTCGCTCATGGGACGTCCTCATCCGGATTTCGTCGAACCCCCATTCTTGCACCGGGCGGAATTCCCGGCAACCGGCGGGCCCGCCGTCAGGCGTTGAGGCGTTCGAAGCCCTTTTCCAGGTCCGCGATCAGGTCGTCCGGGTCTTCCAGCCCGGCGTGGATGCGCAGGCTGGGGCCCGGCGCCGACCACGTGGTGGCGGAGCGGTGGTTCGCCGGATAGGTGGGCAGGATCAGGCTTTCGTATCCGCCCCAGCTGTAGCCCATGGCGAACAGCTCCATGCCGTCGAGCATCGCCGTCACCGCGTCCTTCCCGTAGTCCTTGAGGACGACGCCGAACAGGCCCGACGAGCCGCTGAAGTCCCGTTTCCAGAGGTCGTGGCCGGGGCAGCCTTCGAGGGCCGGGTGCAGCACCGTGTCGACTTCGGGCCGCGCCGCCAGCCAGCGAGCCAGGGTCAACGCGGTTTCCTGGTGCCGCGCCAGACGCACGCCGAGGGTGCGCAGGCCCCTGAGGCCCAGGTAACAGTCGTCGGGGGCGACGGTGGTGCCGACCACGGCGGTGGTCCGCTTGACCGGCAGGAAGGCGTCTTCCGTCGTCGTGATGATCCCCAGCATGGCGTCGGCGTGGCCGACGATGTACTTGGTCGCGCCGTGGAGGGAGACGTCGACGCCGTGATCGAAGGGCTTGAAGAACAGCGGTGTCGCCCAGGTGTTGTCCAGTATCGCCACGGCGCCCCCGGCGTGGGCGGCGGCGGCGATGGCCGGTACGTCCTGCACCTCGAAGGTGAGCGAACCGGGGGATTCCATGAACACCACCTTGGTGTCGGGGCGCATCAGGGCGGCGATACCGGCGCCGATCAGGGGGTCGTAATAGGTGGTTTCGACGCCGAACCCGCTCAGCATCCGCTCGCAGAACCGGCGCGTCGGATCGTAGGCGCTGTCCACCATCAACAGGTGATCGCCGGCCTTCAGGAAGGCCAGCAGGGACGTGGTGATGGCCGACAACCCGGACGGCATGGCGATGCTCCGGTAGCCCCCTTCCAGGGCCGTCATGGCCTCTTCGAGGGCGAACGTCGTCGGCGTGCCGCGGCGGCCGTAGCGCACGCCGTCGAAGGGCGTCCTTGCGGCCTCCTCGAGGGCGGCGACGGTCGGATAGAGGATGGTCGAGGCATGATAGACCGGCGGGTTGACGATTCCGTGATGGTCGTCGGGATGGCGTCCGGCGGTAACGATGGTGGTGTCTTTTTTCATGGATCGGACAGCCCTGCGCGTTTGCCCCGGGGGCCGCGGGGGCGTCCCCCGCATACCGTAACCGGGGGGACACCCCCCGTGTCCTCCCGGGGGCCGCCGCGTACCATCGCGGCGTGAAGACCGACGATAATGTCAATTTTTCCGCCGCCGCGCCAGTAAGACTGCGGGACGCCCATCCGCCACCGCGCGGGAATCGTGCCACGATGCGGCGCGGAGCCTGCTATTCCAGCCAACCGGGCACGGGCAGGTTCTTGGAGCGCAGGAATTCGGGGTTGAACAGCTTGCTCTGATAGCGCGAGCCGAAGTCGGCGAGGATGGTGACGATGGTATGGCCCGGGCCCATGTCCCTGGCCAGGCGGATGGCGCCGGCGACGTTGATGCCGCTGGACCCGCCGAGGCACAGCCCTTCGTGTTCGAGCAGGTCGAAAACGATGGGAACGGCCTCTTCGTCGGGGATCTGGTAGGCCTTGTCGACGACGGCGCCCTCCAGGTTCTTGGTGATGCGTCCCTGGCCGATGCCTTCGGTGATCGAGGACCCCTCGCTTTTCAGCTCACCATGCTTGTAATAGTGATAGAGGGCGGCGCCCATGGGGTCGGCGATGCCGATGACCACGTCGGAGTTGCGCTCTTTCAGGGCCATGCTGACGCCGCCCAGGGTGCCTCCGGTGCCGACGGCGCAGATGAAGCCGTCCACCTTGCCCTCGGTCTGCTCCCAGATCTCGGGGCCCGTGGTCTGCCTGTGCCCGTCCCGGTTGGCGACGTTGTCCCACTGGTTGGCCCACAGCACCCCGTTGGGCTCGGTCTCGGCCAGCTCTTCGGCGACCCGTTCGGAAACGTGGACGTAGTTGTTGGGGTCCTTGTAGGGCACGGCCGGCACTTCGCGCACCTCGGCGCCGATGAGGCGCAGGAAATCCATCTTCTCCTGGGACTGGGTGTCGGGGATGACGATCACCGTGCGGTAGCCGCGGGCGTTGCCGACCAGGGCCAGGCCGATGCCGGTATTCCCCGCCGTACCCTCGACGACCACGCCGCCGGGCTTGAGGACGCCGCGTTCCTCGGCGTCGTTGATGATGAACAGCGCCGCCCGGTCCTTGACCGAGCTGCCCGGATTGAGGAATTCGGCCTTGCCCAGGATCTCGCAGCCGGTGGCCTCGGAGGCGCGGCGGAGGCGGATCAACGGCGTGTTGCCGATGGAATCGATAAAACCGTCGCGCACGTCCATGGAAAGTTTCCGCCCTTCCGCCCTAAAGCCCGGGCCGCGGTCGCGCCGGCAGACTAGCGGCGGGTCCGTCGGCGATCAAGCATCGCCGGGGGCCTCGGGGGCGCCCCCCCCGGCATAACGTAGCCGGGGGGACACCCCCCTGTCCCCCCGGGGGCCTCGGGGGCGTCCCCCGCATAACGTAGCCGGGGGGACACCCCCCTGTCCCCCCGGGGGCCTCGGGGGCGTCCCCCGCATAACGTAGCCGGGGGGAACATTCCCCTGTCCCCCCGGCAGGGGCCTCAACGGCTGGGTGGCGTGCGCCACCGGGCGCGCAGGGTTTCGTGGTTCATCCCGAACCACTGCATGGCGATGAGCGTCATGGCGTTGTTGAAGCGGCCTTCCTCCAGCCACCGCAGGGCCTCGGCGGCCGGCACCGCGAGGACGCGGATGTCTTCGTGCTCCTCGGTCAGGCCGTGAATGCCGCCGGCGTTCTGGGCGTCGACCCGGCCGCAGAAGACGAAAACCGATTCCGAGGTGCCGCCGGGGCTGACCAGGTAGTGGCAGACGGGGACGATGTCGCCGATTTCGCAGCCGGCTTCCTCCACCGCCTCGCGCCGCGCCACGTCCTCGGGGGATTCGCCGTCCTCGATGATGCCGGCGATGCATTCCACCAGCCACGGCGAAAACCCGGCGCCGAACCACGGCGAGGACGCGGCCGCCAGGGCGCCGCAGCGGAACTGTTCGATGAACACCAGGGTGTCCAGGTCGGGATCGTAGAGGAGGACGGCCACGGCGTGGCCGCGCTCGAAGATCTCGCGGGTCAACTCGCCGCTCCAGCCGCCCTCGAACAGGCGGTGCCGCAGGCGGTAACGGTCGATGCGGAAGTAGCCTTCGAACGGCGTGGTCTTTTCGATGATGTTGACGTCGTGCTGGATCATGGGGCCTCTCGCGTTGATGGGTTATCGGGGCGCGGCGCGGCGTCCCCGCTCCGGTCCTTTGTCGGTGACGCGGGTCCGTTTGTCCAGTTCGCCGGGGACGAACGCCGGATCAAAATACTTTGGCTTGCCTCTGCGTACCTCTGCGTCCTCGGCGTTGAAAAAATTTTTAAACGCAGAGGACGCAGAGGGAAACGAGTGCGCGACGCCGCCGCGCGTGTCTTTCTCACAGGGCTTGGATTTGCCGAGTTTGCGTATCAGGCGGCGAAGCGCCCCCAGGCGGCGACGGCCGAGGTGATCGGGCCGAGCACCAGGTTCACCGCGACGATGCGGCGAATGAGGGTCAGGTGCCCGGCGGCCTCGCCGCCGCCGGCGAGCGCCTGTTGGAAGCGCCGGAAGGGCACCGCATACAGGAAAACGAACAGGGCGATCATCACCCAGCCGAGCGCGTGCATGACGTGCACGTGGACGCCGGCGTCGGCGAAGCCGCCGAATGTGGCGAACACCATGGCGTATCCGGTGGCCGGCAGGACGATCACCGCCACCCACACCCAGGCGAAAAAGCGGGGGAACACGGTATTCCACAAGCGCGGCCGCTGGGGCGGCTCGAGGACGCCCAACGACGGCCGCAGGACCATGTAGGCGAAGAACATGCCGCCCACCCAGACGATGGCGGCAAGCACATGGAGGACGCTGGCGAAGGCGGAAATGCCGGGCATGGGTACGGGGTGCCTGATTGCCGGGAAACGGGTGTCCGTCTCGGTTGGGGTTCATCCGCCGCGCATCAAGGCCTTGTTTCGTCCGCCGGGGCGGCGGCCCGCAATCGCGGGCTCCTCAAGTCAAACCGACCCAGTCGTTTTGATATTAGTGAAAGTCCCGGCAGTCAATCGTGATCGATCGTTCGCCGGCGGGCGGCCGAACGTCCGCGTCCAGGCGTCCAAGGAGGGGGGTGAGGTCGAACAGTTTTTGCGCCGGCACGTGGATGACCATGCCCTCGCGCTGGACGCGGCCGTGGACGCCGAGCAGGCCGGCGCTCAGGCCCGCCTTGCGGAAGCGCTCGAAGACGTCGGGCCAGACGATCAGGTTGGCGATGCCGGTTTCGTCCTCGATGGTGATGAAGACGACGCCCTTGGCGGTGCCGGGGCGTTGGCGGGTGATCACCAGCCCCGCCACCTTCACCGGCCGGCCGTGCGCGAGGCGCTCGAGGCCGCCGCAGGTGATGAAACCGCGGCCGCCGAGCTCGTCGCGCAGCAGGGCCAGGGGATGGGCCTTGAGGGACAGGCGCAGGGCGCGGTAGTCGTCGGCCACCTGTTCGCCCAGCGCCGTCGCGGGCAGCGCTACCGGGGGCTCGTTGGCGGCTGCGCACCCGTCGGCGGCGGCGAACAGCGGCAGTGGTCCGTCCTCCATGCCCCGCGCCGTCCACAACGCCCGGCGCCGGTCCAGGCCCAGGGAGCCGAAGGCGTCGGCGCGGGCCAGGGTCTCCAGGGCCGCCCGGCCCACGCCCGCCCGCCGCCGGACCGCGCCCATGTCCCGATAGCCGCCGCCGCGCGCCGCCACCACCGCCTCGGCGTCCGCGGATGCCAGCCCCTTGACCTGGCGAAGACCCAGGCGCAGCGCGGCGGCCGCTCCAGCTTTCCCGGCTTTCCCGGCTTCCCCGGCCTCCAGGGTACAGTCCCAGTGGCTCGCATTGACGTCCACCGGGCGCACCTCGACGCCGTGCCCGCGGGCGTCGCGGACGATCTGGGCGGGGGCGTAGAAGCCCATGGGCTGGCTGTTCAGAAGGGCGGTGGCGAAGGCGGCCGGATAATGGCATTTGAGCCAGGACGAGACATAGACCAGGAGGGCGAAGCTGGCGGCGTGGGATTCGGGAAAGCCGTAATCGGCGAAGCCCTCGATCTGGCGGAAGCACCGTTCGGCGAAGTCCCGCCCATAGCCCCTGGCCAGCATGCCGTCGATGAACTTTTCGCGGAAGCTGTGGATGTCCCCGAAGCGGCGGAAGGTGGCCATGGCGCGGCGCAGGGCGTCGGCCTCGGCCGGGGTGAAGCCGGCGGCGACGATGGCGATCCTCATGGCCTGCTCCTGGAACAGCGGCACGCCCAGGGTCTTGCCGAGCACCCGGCGCAGCTCCTGGGACGGGTACTCCACCGTCTCGATGCCGGCGCGGCGGCGCAGATACGGATGCACCATGTCGCCCTGGATGGGTCCCGGACGCACGATCGCCACCTCGATCACCAGGTCGTAGAAATTGCGCGGCTTGAGGCGCGGCAGCATGCTCATCTGGGCCCGGCTTTCCACCTGGAAGACGCCCAGGGAATCGCCGCGGCACAGCATCTCGTAGACGGCCGCGTCCTCGGCCGGCACGGTGGCCAGGGTGAGCTTTCGGCCATGATGGCGTTCGATAAGGTCGAAGGCCTTGCGCACGCAGGTGAGCATGCCCAGCCCGAGGACGTCGATCTTGAGGATGCCGAGCACGTCCAGGTCGTCCTTGTCCCATTCGATGACGGTGCGCCCGGCCATGGCCGCGTTGGCGATGGGCACCACCTCGCTGAGCAGGCTCCGCGTGATCACCATGCCGCCGGTGTGCTGCGAGAGGTGCCGGGGGAAGCCGACCAGCTCCCGGGCCAGGGCCATGACCATGCCCACGGTGCGGTCGCCGGGGTCCAGCCCCGCCTCGCGGATGTGGGCGTCCGTGACCTCGTCCCAGGGGCGCCGCCAGGCGGCCCGTTGCAGGGCGACGATGGAGTCCCCGGAAAGCCCCATGGCCTTGCCCACCTCGCGGAGGGCGCTCTTGGCGCGGTAGGTGATGACGGTGGCGGTCATGGCGGCGCGCTGGCGGCCGTATTTGGCGTAGATGTACTGGATGACCTCTTCGCGCCGCTCGTGCTCGAAGTCGACGTCGATGTCGGGGGGCTCGTTGCGCTCGGCGCTGATGAAGCGTTCGAACAACAGGTCGATGCGCTCGGGGTCCACCGCCGTTACGCCCAGGCAGTAGCAGACGGCCGAGTTGGCCGCCGAGCCCCGGCCCTGGCACAGGATCCCCCGGCCCCTGGCGAAGCGGACGATGTCGTGCACGGTCAGGAAGTAGGGCGCGAAGGCGAGGGCGCCGATGAGCTCCAGTTCGCGTTCGATCTGCCCCTTGACCTTGTCGGGGACGCCGCCGGGGTAGCGCCCGGCCGCCCCTGCCCAGGTGAGACGGGCCAGTTCCTCCTGGGGGGTGCGGCCGTCGGGGACCGGATCGACGGGATACTCGTAGCGCAACTCGTCCAGGCTGAAGGCGCAGCGCCCGGCGATCTCGGCCGTGCGGGCGACGGCGCCCGGATAGTCGCGGAACAGCCGCGCCATCTCCTCGGGCGGCTTCAGGTGGCGCTCGGCGTTGGCGAACAGGCGGAAGCCGGCGTCGTGGATGGTGCGGTGCTCGCGGATGCAGGTGAGCACGTCCTGCAGGGGCCGGCGCCGGGCCGTGTGCGCATGCACGTCGTTGGTCGCCACCAGGGGCGTGCGGCAGTGCCCGGCGAGCCCGGCAAGGGTGGCCATCCGGCGGGCGTCGTCGCCACGATAAAGATTGTGCGCAACGAGGTAGAGGCGTTTCTTGAAGTGATTTTTTAACATCTTCAGGGTTTCGGCGAAGGCCGTATCGGGAACTTCGGGGGGCAGGGCGAGGATGATCTGGCCCTCGCCGCCGGCGAATTCGCCGCCGTGGATAATATCGTCCATGGCGAGCCGGCACTCGCCCTTGGGGGCGCGGCGCTTGCCCAGGGTGAGCAGGCGCGCCAGCCGGCCGTACGCCGCCCGGCCGGTGGGAAAGCACAGCAGGCCGGGGCCGTCGGCAAGGTCGAGCCGCGTCCCGACCACCAGGCGGATGCCCGCCTGCCTGGCGGCGGCGTGGGCGCGCACGACGCCGGCAAGGGTGTTGCGGTCGGTGATGGCGATCGCCTTGTGGCCGAGGGCGGCGGCGGCCAGCACCAGGTCCTCGGGGTGCGAAGCGCCGCGCAGGAAGCTGAAGTTGGATGTGACCTGAAGCTCGGCGTAGGCGGCCATGGCGCCAACGTTCCTATGCCAAAAAATCAGGGTCGCCGAGGTACCGCACCAGGCGTTCGAAATCGGTGCCCTCAATGGCCTTGTGCAGCTTCTTATCGGCAGTGATGAGAACGCCGCCAATGGCCTCGGCGCAGGCGATGTAGAGACAATCGTAGACCGGGTGATGGAGAGACAATGCAATGTCCAAGGCACCGTCAACCAAGTCCGCTGATGGATGGAAGGAGAGGATGTATCCGCGAAGGTCCGTAGGGATAACCCGCGCTTGCTCCTGAGAGATTTCGTTTCGGAGGACTTTTTTCCACGCGATGTTGGTGACTTCGGTAAGGATGAAATCCGGCGCCTGCAAGTCGTCGGCGTGGTCGGACAGCAAAAGCAATGCCTGTTCATGAAGGTTTTCCCGCACGAACCACTTCGTGGCGACGCTGGCGTCAATCACAAGGATCATCGATCACGATCTTCGCGCAACAATTCAACACTGTCGGTCTGGGGCACATCGGGAGTCATCGCCGCGATGCGTTCAGCCCGCGCGCGCAACTCGGCTCCTCTTGAGGGATGTCCCGAAGGGCGTTGCGCCTCTTCGCTCAACAACAAGCGCAGTTCGGCTTCCAGCGAACGGCCGTTGTCCTTCGCTCTTTTCTTCAGCCGTTCGACGACTTTGTCATCGAGGTTGCGGATGGTCAGATTGGCCATTGGGGTCACTCCTTTGTTGCTAGCATAATGCTAGCATATATGCTTGCATTTTGCCAGCATTTTGCCAGCATTGCCCGGCGGTCACGCAAAAAACCCGTGCAGGTACCAAGCGGGTTCGACGCCGGGCCGGTACAGCCCCTCCCGGTAGAGCCAGAAGCGGCGCCCTTCGGTGTCCTCCACCCGGTAGTAGTCGCGGATGCGGTGGCGGGAGGAGAAGGCGTCCGCGGGCTCTTCCAGCCACCATTCCGGACCGATGCGCTCGGGTCCGTCGGCGCGCGCCACCCGGTGCCGGTGCCGGCGCCAGCGGAACATCACCGGCGGGTAGTCGGGGACCGGCGCCATGACCTCGATGGGCTCGGGCCAGGGCAGCAGGTGCAGGG
>JACZWD010000024.1 GCA_022572335.1 Pseudomonadota bacterium | reverse complement strand
GCGTCGCGCCTTGGTGTGCATGCACCACAAGCGGCGCGCGACGACGTCCGGAAGCCTCGCAACGCCGCCCTTCGGGTCGCTTTTCCCGTCCCCTCGGGGTGTCGGGAAGGCTTTCCGATGGGCCGCCATCGCCTGCGCCTCCCCTCCTACCGAGGAAACGGGAAAAACGATCGTAGGGGTGCACTTTAGCTGATACAGGTCACTAGTCATGGCGCGCCCTTTCCCGTCAGTGCCTCGGCGCGGGCCCGGGCCTCGCCGGCCTTCTCCGTCTCGCCCAGGACCTCGTAGGCCCGCGCCAGCCGCAACCAGCCCTCCCGGTCGCCGGGGTTTTCCTCGAGCCGGTCGGCCAGCCTTTGCACCATGGAGCGGATCATCGCCGCGCGCTCTTCGTCCGACATGCGGGCCGCCGCTTCCATGTCGGCGCGGCCCGGCCCGGCCGGGGTCGTGGCCGGCGGCGCGCCGGGCGCTGGTCCCCGGAAGGGGGGGCGCGCCCCGGCAAGGGCGGCGGCCCCGGGCGACGGCTCCACCGTCGCCGGGTCGATGTCGAGGGCGCGGGCGGCGGTCTTGATCTGGCGTTGCAGCACCGGGCCCCACGGCGCATCGGGCGGCGAGAGGACCCGCAGGTCGACCCAGTCCTGAAGCGCGCCCCGCACGTCGCCCTGCTGCGCCTTCGCCAGACCCAGATAGTACCGGGCCTTGGTGTTCCTGGGCTCGGCCGCGAAGACGCCCTCGAATATCTGGCGGACCTCGGGCGTGATCGCGCCGCCGTCGCCGAGCGCCAGCGCCTCGGCATAGTCGGCCGCGATGTCGGCGCGGTTGTCGCTGAGTCCCATGGCCTGGCGGAAGGCGTTGGCGGCGTCGTCGTAGTGCTCCAGGGTCATGTAGGACCGCCCCACCAGCAGCCAGCCCTTGAGGTCATCGGGGTTGCGCAACAGGCGCTCGGCCAGGCGTCCCACCACCGCCCGCAGGCCTTCCCGGTTCCCGGCCCCGGCGTCGGCCGCCGCCGTCGCCGTGCCGCGCTCGGCAAACGGTTGACCGGGCACGCCCGGCGAACCGAGATAAAGGTACAGCCCGAGGGCGCCCGCCGGCACGGCGACGGCGATGGCGGCGATCACCGCGACGCTGCCCCTTGGGCGCGGGCCGGCGGGCTCTTCCGTCCCGCCGGAACCGTCCTTGGGGCCCGCGGCGAGCATGCGGCGCTGGATTTCGATCCTCGCCGCCTGGGCCTGGTCGTCCCCGAACAGGCCCCGTTCGAGGTCGCGGTCCACCTCGGCGAGCTGGTCGCGGTAAATCGTGATGTCGTACGCGGCGCGGGTGGGCGCCGGCGCCCGGCCGCGGCGCGCCAGCGGCACCAGAAGCAACCCCAGGACCACCGCCGTCAGGACCGCAATGGTGATCCAGAGCCCGATCACCGGGACCGGTCGTCGAGCAGGGTTTCCAGGCGGCGCTTCTCGTCCTCGGTCAGCGGCGGCGGGGCGGTGCCGCGCCGCGCGCCGGCCGCCCTGCGCCGGCGGTAAAACGCCATCACGGCCAGGACGCCGAGCCCGCCGATCAGGGCCGGCCCCAACCACAGCACGTACGTGGTCGCCTTGAAGGGGGGCCGCATGAGGACGAAGTCGCCGTACCGGGAGACCACGTAATCGATGACCTGGCCGTCGCTGTCGCCGGCCACCAGGCGTTCGCGCACCAGGACCCGCAGGTCCCGGGCCAGGCCGGCGTCCGAATCGTCGATGGACTGGTTCTGGCAGACCAGGCAGCGCAGACCCTTGCTGATCTCGCGGGCACGCGCTTCCAGCGCCGGGTCGTCGAGCATCTCGTCGGGATTGACGGCGCCCGCGGACACGGCGGCCAGGCACAGAACCAAGCCGAGGAACAGGGCTTTCATTGCCTGCGAAGCTCCTCGATCAAGGGCCGGAGGGTTTCCTCCCAGATGCGCCCGGTGATCGGGCCCACCTGTTTGTAACGGATGACGCCGTTCTTATCGACGACGAAGGTTTCGGGCGCGCCGGTGACGCCGAAGGCGATGACGGCGCGGCTTTCCGGATCATCGCCGATCAGGGTGTAGGGATCGCCGAACTTGGCCAGCCACTTGGGGCCGGCGTCGCGGTCGGTTTCCCGCCAGTCGATCCCGTGGATGGGCACCGCGTTTTCCTTTTTCAGTTGCATGAGCAGCGGGTGCTCGACCCGGCAGGCGAAGCACCAGGAGCCGAATATATTGACCAGCGAGACCTCGCCCTTGAGGTCTTCGCGGGACAATCCCCTGTCGCGTCCCTTGATCGGGGCGAGGGCGAACTCGGGCACCGGCGTGTCGATCAGCACCGAGGGGATGGCGGACGGGTCCTTGGTCAGGCCGACGGCGAAGTAGGCCGCGATCACGGCGAAAACGACGAGCGGCAGGACATAGAGAAAGCGCCTGTTCATGGCCCCGCCTCACGCCCGGGCCGGCGCTCCGGCCCCGGCACCGGCCGCGGCGCGGCTGGTCTTGGGCGCGCCGACCCGGTGGCGGCGGTCCGAAAGGCTGACCATGCCGCCCGCCACCATGACCACGATGCCCCCCCAAATCCAGCCCAACAGCGGGTTGAAATACAGCCGCGTGACGAAGGCGCCTTCGGACCCTTGCGCATCCCCGATAACCACGTACAGGTCGCCGAAAAAAGTCGGGTGAATGGCGGCCTCGGTGGTCGGCATGCGCTCCACCGGGTAGTCGCGCTTTTCGGGGTGCAGGGTGACCACCGGCCGCCCGTCCCTGGTGACGGTGAAGGTGCCGCGGGTGGCCGAATAGTTGGGGCCCTGGACCTGGCGCGCGCCCTCGAAGGTGAACGTGAAACCGGCCATGGTTTGGGTGTCGCCGGGCTTCATGACCTGGATGCTTTCCACCTTCCAGGCGCCGGCGCCGATCATCCCGGCGATGGCGATGGCCAGTCCCCCGTGGGCCAGGGTCATGCCCCAGGCGGCGCGCGGCACGCGGCCGATGCGGCGCAGGGTCTCGGGGAACGGGACGCGGAACAGTCTGACCCTTTCCGCGAATCCGACCACGGTGCCGACCAACAGCCACGCCGCCAGACCCATGCCGACCAGGGCGAAGAGCGGTCCGTCGGCAACCACGGCCCAGGCCAGCACCGCCGCCGCCGCCAACGCGGCGAAGGCCACCCACAGCCGCGTCAGGGCGGGACCCAGCTCCCCGCGCTTCCAGGTCAGCAGCGGACCCACGGCCATGCTCGCCACCATGGGCGCCATCAAGGGCAGGAAGACGGCATTGAAGAACGGCGGCCCCACCGAAACCTTGCCCCCGCCGACGGCGTCCAGGAACAGCGGATAGAGGGTGCCCAGCAGCACCGCCGCCGCCGCCGTGGTCAACAGCAGATTGTTGAGCAGCAGACTGCCCTCCCGCGAGATCGGCTGGAACACCCCGGTGCTCGCCAGACTCGGGCCGCGCCAGGCGAACAGCGCCAGCGAGCCGCCGATGACGACGAGAAGAAGGACCAGGATGAAGGCGCCGCGCGCCGGGTCGGTGGCGAAGGCGTGGACCGACGTCAGCACCCCCGAGCGCACCAGGAAGGTGCCCAGCAGGCTGAGGGCGAAGGTGACGATGGCGAGGAAGATGGTCCAGCCTTTGAGGGTGTCGCGTTTCTCGAGCACGACGGCGGAATGGAGCAGCGCCGTTCCCGCCAGCCAGGGCATGAACGAGGCGTTCTCCACCGGGTCCCAGAACCACCAGCCGCCCCATCCCAGCTCGTAATACGCCCACCACGACCCGAGCGCGATGCCGGTGGTGAGAAAGATCCAGGCGGCCAGGGTCCACGGCCGCACCCAGCGCGCCCACGCGGCGTCGACCCGGCCCTCGATGAGGGCGGCGACGGCGAAGGAAAAGGCCATGGAAAAGCCCACGTAGCCCAGGTACAGGAACGGCGGATGGAAGGCGAGGCCCGGGTCCTGGAGCAGCGGGTTGAGCCCCTGGCCGTTTTCCGGCGGCGGCAGCATGCGCTCGAACGGGTTCGAGGTGAAAAGGATGAACATAATGAAGCCGACCGCGATCAGGGCCTGGATGGCCAGCGACCGGGCGCGCAGGCCCGGCGGCAGATTGCGTCCGAACACCGCCACCGCGGCGCCATACAGGCTGAGGATAAGCACCCACAGAAGCATCGAGCCCTCGTGGTTCCCCCACACCCCCGAGATCTTGTACAGAAGGGGTTTGGCCGAGTGCGAATAGCGCACCACGGCGAGCAGCGAGAAATCCGAGGTGACGAAGGCGTAGGTCAGGCAGGCAAAGGCAAAAGCGATCAGCAGGAACTGGGCGAGCGCGGCCGGCCGCGCCAACTCCATCCACGCGGCGTTGCCGCGGTGCGCCCCGATCATCGGCACGCTGGCCTGAACCAGGGCCACCAGGAGGGCGAGGGTGAGGGCGAAATGGCCTGCTTCCGGGATCATCGCGCTTCACCTTTCGTCATCTGGCCCGACCGTTTGAGCGCCTTTTCCATCTCCTGCCAGCGGCCGGATTTCTTCAGCGCCTCGGCCACCTCGGGCGGCATGTAGGTCTCGTCGTGCTTGGCCAGCACCTCGTCGGCGCGAAAGACGCCATCCACGAAACGGCCCTCGGCGATCACGCCCTGGCCCTCGCGGAACAGGTCCGGCAGGAGGCCGGTGTAGGTCACCGGGATGACGTTGGCCAAGTCGGTGACGCGGAATTTCACCTCGATGCCCGCCTTCTCCACGCTGCCGTCCTCCACCAGCCCGCCGATGCGCACCCGCCTGTCCGCGCCAAGCTTTTTGTCCAGCACCTCGGTGGGGCTGTAGAAGAAGACGATGTTGTCTTCGAACGCGCTCAGCATCAGGGCGGCGGCGGCGGCCAGCAACCCCATGCCGAGGACGATGAAGGTGAGACGCTTGTGCTTACGCTTCACCGGCCGCCTCCCCGGCGCCGCGCTTGGCGCCCCGTTCCGCCTGCAGGGCGGCGAGGGCGGCCTCGGTGGAGCGCAGCCACCTCAGGCTGGCCACCAGCATGCCGACCAGGACCACCGCGGTGATGGCGAAGCTGGGCCAGACGAAGGCGGCGTAGCCGCCCATGTCCAGGAACGCCGAAACACTCTCGGAAAACCCCCTATCCATGGACCTGCCTCAAGCGGATGGCGCGGATCTTGCCGGAGATGATCTCGGCCCGCAGCCGCACCAGCAGGACCCAAAAGTAGTAGGTGGTGAACGCCAACGCCATCAGCAAGAGCGGAGCCAGCATGCTGGGGTGGATGGAGGGGCCGCCCAATTTCAGGACGCTGGCCGGCTGGTGGAGAGAATTCCACCAGTCCACCGAGAACTTGATGATGGGCACGTTGACGAAGCCGACCAGGGCGAGGACCGCGGCCGCCTTGGCGCCGCGCGCCGGATCGTCGAACGCGTTGACCAGCGCCATGTAGCCCAGGTACAGGAAGAACAGGACCAGGACCGACGTCAGGCGGGCGTCCCACACCCACCAGGTCCCCCACATGGGCTTGCCCCACAAGGACCCGGTGATCAGGGCGAGGAAGGTGAAGCAGATCCCGATGGGGGCCGTGGACCGGGCCGCCAGGTCGGCCAGCGGGTGCTTCCAGATGAGGGCGGTGGCGCTGGCCGCCGCCATGGAGGTGTAACAGAACAGGGCCATCCAGGCGGCGGGCACGTGCACGTACATGATGCGCACGCTTTCCCCCTGCTGGTAGTCGGCGGGGGCCTGGAACAGCCCCAGATACAGCCCCGCCGCCCCCAGGATCATGGTCGCCCCGGCCATCCACGGCACCACCGCCGCGCTCAGGCGCATGAACCGGTTGGGGTTGGCAAACCTTTGTATCATCTCTCTCGGCTCCCAGGCGCCGTCGCGCCGCCTTCCGCGTGCCCGCCGTACAGGGGATCGGCGCGCCGCATACTGTGACCGGCCGCTCCTTGCACCGCCATGATACGGATCAAATCACCGTTCCGCCGAATGATAAAGCACGGTTTTCCAGGAAACTCCCGGAATTTCCGGGAACCCCCTACTCCATCGCCTGGCGCAGGGCCGCCGCCGACGCCCACGGGCAAAGGGGCAGGGCGGCCAGGAAAAAGGCGCCAAGGACGAGCAACTGCGGGCGCACGGTGAATCCGGCGAGGGCGGCGTCGACGGCGCCGACGCCGAAGATCAGCACCGGAATGTAGAGCGGCAGGATGAGCAGCGACAGCAGCACGCCGCCGCGCCTGGACCCCAGGATCAACGCCGCGCCCACGGCCCCGATCAGGCTCAAGGAAAGCGTCCCCAGGGCCAGGGCCACGATGAGCACGGCGAAGCCGTCCGTGTTCATGTGCAGGAGCAGCGCCAGCAGCGGGGCGGCGGCGATCAGGGGCAGGCCGGTGGTCAGCCAGTGGGCGGTCACCTTGGCCAGGACGACGACCTCGAGCGGCATCGGGGTCAGGGCCAGCAATTCCAGGCTGCCGTCCTCGAAATCGGTCTGGAACAGTTGCTCCAGGGAAAGCATGGACGCCAGCAGCGCCGCCACCCAGATGACCCCGGCGCTGATGCGCGCCAGCATGTTGACCTCGGGCCCGACGCCGAAGGGGAACAACACCACCGCCAGCACGAAGAACATGACCGCCATGAGGCCGCCGATGCCTTGGCGGAACGCCAGGCGCACGTCCCGCCGCGCGATGTGGAGGAACCGGCTCACGAATCGAGCGCCCCGGCGCCCTGGGAGCGCACGGCGAAACCGGACAGATCCAGCACCCTGGCGCCGTCCACGGCCATCTTGGTATGGGTGGCGACCACCACCATGCCGCCGCCCGCCCGGTGGCCGGCGATGGCCGCCTCCAGGCTGGCGGTGGCCGCCTCGTCCAGGGCCGTGGTCGGTTCGTCGAGCAGCCACAGGGGCGCCGGCGCGGTGACGATGCGGGCCAGGGTGAGGCGCCGCTTCTGCCCCGCCGAGAGAAAGCGGCCGGGAACGTCGGCCAGATGGGCGATGCCGAAGGTCTCCAGCGCCGGGCCGACGGAGTCCCCGGGGTTCCCCGCCCGCCGCCCCGGCCGGAGACCGGCCCAGAAGCGCAGGTTCTCAGCCACCGTCAGCACCGGCTTCACCGCGTCCAGGTGCCCCACGTAGTGCAGCCGGGCGCGGTGGGCCTCGGGGTCGGCGGCGGTGGCCGCGCCGTCCCAGGAAAGGGTCCCGGACGCCGGGGGCAACAGGCCCGCCATCAGGCGCAGGAGGCTCGACTTGCCGCTGCCGTTGGCACCGGCCAGCACCAGGGCGCCGCCCGCATCGACGGCGAAATCGAGGCCCGCGAACACACGCCGCTCGCCCCGGACGCAGACAAGATTCCGGCCTGTGAATTGAGTCATCGGGGTCCAAACCATCGGCAAGCGCCGCGCCGGCGACGGCGCACCGTAAAGCAAAACCGGCGAAAAAAGAAGGCTCCCACCTAGTGGCCTGTATCAGCAAAATTGCGCCCATACGACGGCGTTGCGAGGTTTCCGGCTAGGAGCGCATCGCGCCGTGATGCTGGAGCATCACAAGCGGCGCGCGACGACGCCGGGGGCCGCGGGGGCGTCCCCCGCATATCGTACCCGGGGGGGACCCCCCCCTTGGCCCCCCGGGGCGTCGGGAAGGCTTGCCGATGGGCCCGCATCGCCTGCGCCTCCCCTCCTGCCGAGGAAACGGGAAAAGCGATCGTATGGGTGCAATTTAGCCGATGCAGGCCACTAGGCCCGCACCGGCGCGCCCGCCCGGGCGGGCAAAAAAACGGCCGGGGCCCGTTGGGGCGCCCGGCCAGGGAATCCGGCAGCGGTTTGCCGGAAATAAGGGGGCCAGAGAGGGGAGTCTCTGGATGGGGTAATGAGGACTTTGTTATTGGCAGGGACGGTAAATCCGAAATGTGGCGAATTTATGCCCATTTCGGGGTAAATCTTGGGCGCCGGTCCGCCGCCACGCGGCCGGCCCCGATTCCGGCCGTGCACAAGGCCGGGCCGGCAAACCCCGCCCGCCGCCGGGCGGGGCGGCACCCACGATGGCGCGCGCACGGGCGTGTTGAACCCATCCCGTCCATAGGCCATATAACAGGAGACATGAAACATGGTTGGCGGGGCGCCGACATCCGTCGTGTCGCCGGTCATGGGTCGTTTGCTCCCACGAACAAGGAAGGCAGCCGTGTCCGCATTCGGTCAAGACACCCTAGGCGTGCGCCGTACCCTCGCGGTCGGCGGCAAGCGCTACGACTATTTCAGCCTCCAGGCCGCCGCCGAGGCCGGGCTTGGCGACATTTCCCGTCTGCCGTACTGCCTCAAGGTTCTGCTGGAGAACCTGTTGCGCTGGGAGGACGGACGCACGGTCACCGTCGACGACATCAAGGCGGTGGCGGCATGGCTGACCGACCGCCGCTCGGACCGCGAGATCGCCTTCCGCCCGGCGCGGGTCCTGATGCAGGACTTCACCGGCGTGCCCGCCATCGTCGACCTGGCCGCCATGCGCGAGGCGATGGCCGCCAACGGCGGCGATCCCAACAAGATCAACCCGCTGTCGCCGGTCGATCTGGTCATCGACCATTCGGTGATGGTCGATTCCTCGGCCAACCCGGACGCCTTCCGCAGGAACGTGGAGTTGGAGTTCGAGCGCAACCGCGAGCGCTACGAGTTCCTGCGCTGGGGCCAGGAAGCGTTCACGGATCTCCGTGTCGTGCCGCCGGGCACCGGCATCTGTCACCAGGTCAACCTGGAATACCTGGCCCGGGTGGTGTGGACCGCGGAAAAGAACGGCGCCACCGTCGCCTTTCCCGACACCCTGGTCGGCACCGACAGCCACACGACCATGATCAACGCCCTTTCCGTGCTCGGCTGGGGGGTGGGCGGCATCGAGGCCGAGGCGGTCATGCTCGGCCAGCCCATCTCCATGCGCATCCCGGAGGTCGTCGGCTTCAAGATGACCGGCAGCCTGAAGGAGGGCACCACGGCCACCGACCTGGTGCTCACCGTGGTGCAAATTCTGAGGGGCCACGGCGTGGTCGGCAAGTTCGTCGAGTTCCACGGCCCCGGCCTGGACCGCCTGACCCTCGCCGACCGGGCGACCATCGCCAACATGGCCCCGGAATACGGCGCCACCTGCGGCTTCTTTCCCATCGATGCGAAGACGATCGCCTATCTCACCTTCACCGGCCGCGAGGCGGACCAGGTCGCCCTGGTCGAGGCCTATGCCAAGGCCCAGGGCCTGTGGTGGGAACCGGGCACGCCGGACCCGGTGTTCACGGATACCCTGGAGCTCGACCTCGGCGTGGTCGAGCCGTCGCTCGCCGGACCGACGCGGCCCCAGGACCGCATCCCCCTGAGCAAGGCGGCGGTTGCGTTTACCGATGGTTTTTCGGCCCTCTCCGGCCGCGGCGAGGAACGCCAGGTGCCGGTGGCCGGGGCCGATTACGCGCTCGAGGACGGCGCCGTGGTGATCGCCGCGATCACCAGCTGCACCAACACCTCGAACCCCTCGGTGCTGGTCGGCGCCGGGCTGCTGGCGCGCAATGCCCGGGCCAGGGGCCTCGGCGTCAAGCCCTGGGTCAAGACGTCGTTCGCGCCGGGGTCGCAGGTGGTCACCGACTATCTGGAGGCGGCGGGCCTGCAGGCGGAGCTCGACGGGCTCGGCTACAACCTTGTCGGCTACGGCTGCACGACGTGCATCGGCAATTCCGGACCGCTGCCCGAGCCCATCGCCGGCGCCATCGAAGAGGGAGACCTGACGGTCGCCGCCGTGCTCTCGGGCAACCGCAACTTCGAGGGCCGCATCCATGCGCTGACCCGGGCCAATTACCTCGCCTCGCCGCCCCTGGTGGTGGCCTACGCCCTGGCCGGATCGATGAAGGTGGACCTTTTGCACGATCCCCTCGGCACCGGCGACGACGGCCGGCCGGTGTACCTCAAGGACATCTGGCCGACGAACGAGGAAATCCGGAACGTCATCGACCAGGTGCTGAGCCCGGAGATGTTCCGCCAGCGCTATGCCAACGTCTTCGAGGGCGGCGCCGAGTGGCAGGGAATCACGTCGGCCGGCGGCGGCACCTATGACTGGCAGGACTCCAGCACCTATGTCCGGCACCCGCCGTTCTTCGCCGGCGCCGGCAACGGGGCGGAGGGCTTCGCCGACATCACCGGCGCCCGGCCGCTGGCGATCCTCGGCGATTCGGTGACCACGGACCACATCTCGCCGGCGGGCGCCATCATGAAGGACAGCCCGGCGGGCGAGTACCTCGTGGAACGCCAGGTGCACCCGCGGGAGTTCAACTCCTACGGTGCGCGGCGCGGCAATCACGAGGTCATGATACGCGGCACGTTCGGCAACATCCGCATCCGCAACGAGATGGCGCCGGGCACCGAGGGCGGCATCACCAGGCACATGCCGGACGGCGCGCTCATGCCCATCTACGACGCGGCCATGAAGTACCAGGCGGAAGGCGTGCCCCTGGTTGTCGTGGGAGGCAAGGAATACGGCACCGGCTCGTCGCGCGACTGGGCCGCCAAGGGAACGCTGCTGCTCGGCGTCAAGGCGGTGATCGTCGAGAGCTTCGAGCGCATCCACCGCTCCAACCTGCTGGGCATGGGCGTGCTGCCCCTGCAGTTCACCGACGGAGTCACCCGCAAGACGCTGGCCCTCGACGGCACCGAGACCTTCGACATCACCGGGCTGGAGGCGGGCGTCACGCCGGGCATGGAGGTTGCGTGCCGCATCCGGCGCGCCGGCGGCGCCACCGACGAGATCACCCTGCTGTGCCGCATCGATACCGCGGACGAGGCGGAATACTTCCGCGCCGGCGGCATCCTCCCGTACGTGCTCGGCAATCTAGCGGCCTGAAGCCGGTATCTCACATGCCGCTCACCGCCATGTGATTGGTCGTCGGCGGTGGAATGGCGTATCCCTAGCCGTATGGTCAGCCATATGCTCCGCGCGGTCAAATCCCTGTTTCTGCTCTTCGCCCTGGCGGCGGCGCCGTTTTCGCTGGCGGCGGCCGAGCGCCCGCTGACGGTGGTCGAGCTGTTCACCTCGCAGGGGTGCTCGTCCTGTCCCCCCGCCGACGCCTTCCTGGGCGAGCTCGCCGGGCGCGACGACGTGCTCGCCCTGTCCTTCCACGTGGACTACTGGGACTACATCGGCTGGAAGGACCCGTTCGCCAGCGCCGACCACACCCGCCGCCAGCGGGACTATTCGCGGAAACTGGGCCTCAGGTATGTCTATACGCCGCAGATGGTGATCCAGGGCGCGGCCCACGCCACCGGGTCGGACCGCTCCGCCGTTCTCGACCGAATTGAAAAGAACCGGGCCCTGGCGCGGATTCCCGTCGAGCTCCGCCAAGGCGACGACGGCGCCGTGCGCCTGTTCATCGCGGACGCGCCGGCCAAGGGGGAGGCGGCGGAAGAGGCGGCCGTCTGGCTGGTGGTCTTCGACCGCGAGCACCTGACACCGGTAAGACGCGGCGAAAACAAGGGCCGCACGCTGCGCAACTACAATGTGGTGCGGCAGCTGAGCCGCATCGCCACCTGGCGGGGCAAGGCCCTGGACATGGCGGTTACGGTGCCCGATATGGTGCCGGGGGGCGGCCGGGCCTGCGCGGTGCTGGTTCAGTCCACCGAAACGGGGCGGATCCTCGGTGCCGCGGCGCTCGGCCTCGACCGGCCCAACTAGACTCCCATGGACGGGACTCCTTCCAAGCGGCGGGCCTCCCGGCGCGCGGCGGTCTCCTATGCGGGCGCCGGCACCGAACCGCCGGTCGCGGAACTCCTGGACGATCCCATCACCCAAGCCCTGATGGCCAGCGACCGGGTCCGGCCGGAAGACGTCGGCGCGCTGGTCGAGGCCATCCGCCGCCGCCTGCTCGCCCGCCGTTCGCACCCAACCCCTCCTACCAAGGAGCGCTGATCAGGGCGTTCGGCCGCGAATTGCATTGCCGGGCCGCGCACTTTATGGTTTCCGGCCATGGGCACCCGGGGTGCGGGAGCGTCTACCGCTTTCGGCCCCGGTCCGACTCGGATGGGGGGCATCGGAGTGGTGATGATCGGGCGTCGCTGTCTACTGGCCATAACCCTGGCCTGCCTCGCGGCGCTGCCCGCCACGGGCGCCGGGGCGGCGGAGAGGACGTCGCCGCAACAGGCCGCGCAATTCCTCGAGAAAATGGCGACCGAGACGCTTGCGGTCCTGCGCGACCAGGGCGCCACGTTGGATCAGCGTGAAGCCAAGGTGCGCCAGGTGATGCGGGAGAACTTCGATCTGCCGAAGATCGGCCGTTTCGTGCTCGGCAAGGCCTGGCGGAAAGCGACGCCGGAACAGCGCGCCGAATACCAGCGCCTGTTCTCCGAGTTCGTCCTCAGGACCTACGCCAAACGCCTCGGCGGATATGCCGGGGAGACGTTCAAGATCATCAAGGCGGGGCCCCTGGGCAAGCGCGACGCCCTGGTATCGACGGAAATCGGGCGCTCGGGCGGCCCGCCGCTGGTGGCCGGCTGGCGCATCCGCGGCGGTCCCAAGGGGTACAAGATCCTGGACGTGATCATCGCGGGCATAAGCATGATCGCCACGCAACGCTCCGAGTTCCGGGCCCTGGTCAGCCGCCAGGGGGTGGACGGTCTGATCGAGGCGCTGCGCCTGCGGGTGGGCAAGTTCCCGGTCAAGGCGTCGTGAAGGGCGGGCGCACCGTGTGCAGAACGGGATAGGACCATGCAGGGATCAGGGAGACTTCCGGTGTCCGTGACCAGGGCGGTCAAAGCGGCCGGCGTTGCCGTCCTCCTGGGCGCGGGGATTCTAATGGGCCTGTACGCGCCCACGGCCCGGGCCGACTTCGAGGCCGGCTGGCGCGCCTACCAAAGGGGCGACTTCCCCGGCGCCCTCGAGGCCTGGCGCCCGCTCGCCGACGCCGGCGATGCGCGCGCCCAGTTCAACATCGGTGTCATGTACGACGAAGGCCGCGGCGTCGCCCTCGACCGCGCCCAGGCGATCCAGTGGTGGACGAAAGCCGCCGGGCAGGGCGACGCCGAGGCACAGCACAATCTCGCCCTGGCCCTGATCGAGGGGACCGGTCTCTCCCAGGACTACGACAGGGCGGTGTTCTGGCTGGAGAAGGCGGCGGACCAGGGGCTGGTCCGCTCGCAGTATTCCCTGGGCAAGATGTTCAGTTACGGCTTCGGCGTGCCCAAGGACCTGAACCGGGCCTTCCGGTGGATCGAGAAGGCCGCCAAGAAGGGCTTCGACAAGGCCCAGTACAACCTGGGAAAGATATACCGCGACGGGCAGGGGGTCGACGACGACGCGGAGGCTTCGACCCGGTGGTTCCTCGCCGCCGCCAGGCAGGGCAACGCCAAGGCGCAGAACCAGGCGGGCATCCGCCTGGCCAGGGGGACCGGCATCGCCAAAGACGAGGTGCGCGGGCTCATGTGGCTGACCCTGGCCACCCGCCAGACGCACCCGGGCGCGATCGGGAACCGCAAGAAACTGGCCCGGAAACTGTCGTCCGAACAGCGCGCCCAGGCCGAGCGCCTGGCCGATGCGTGGGCGCCCGCCCCCAGCCACGGGGGCTAGCGCTCGAAACGTGGTTCCCGGTGCGGTGTGCGGAAAGCCCGGTAATTTCCGCACAGGCGAAAAGCGGCAATCCATACCGCTTCGCGCCGAATTGGATTTGTTCGCGGAAGAGGTTTAAAAATTATCCGCCGCGTCGGTCGTGTGGGGAGGCATGGCGCAAGGGACTATCATACGCAAACTTGCCGCGATTCTGTATGCGGACGTTGCCGGATACAGCCGGCTGACCGGTGCCGACGAGGAGGGAACGCACCGGATCCTCGACGCCTATCTCGATGTGTTCACCGCCTCGATCAAGAGCCATGATGGGCGCGTCGTGCACTACGCCGGCGACGCCGTGCTGGCGGAGTTCACCAGCGTGGTTGCCGCTTTGACCTCCGCGGCGGCGGTACAGCGCGAGCTCGAGGTTCGTAACCGGGATCACCCCGACGACCGCAGACTGCGGTTCCGGATCGGCATCAATCTCGGCGAGGTCATCGTCGATCGCGACGACATTTACGGTGATGGCGTCAACATAGCCGCGCGTCTGGAGGGTCTCGCCGAACCGGGCGGCATCTGCATCAGCGGGTCCGTCCACGACCAGGTCAAAGGCAAGCTCGACCTGGCATTCGAGGATCTGGGCGAGCAGACGGTCAAGAACATCGCCGTGCCGGTCAGGGTTTGGCGGTGGCTCCCCGATTCACCCGCGGCGAGCCCCGGCATCGGAGTTTCCACCGAGCCATTGACCCTGCCCGACAAGCCCTCCATCGCCGTTTTACCGTTCGCCAACCTGAGCGGCGATCCGGAACAGGAGTATTTCGCGGACGGCATCGTGGACGACATCATAACGGCGCTCTCGAACGTCCAGTCGTTCTTCGTGATCGCGCGGAATTCGTCGTTCACCTACAAGGGCAAGGCGGTGGACATGAAGCGGGTCGGCCGCGAACTGGGCGTTCACTACGTGCTGGAAGGCAGCGTGCGCAAGGCGGGAAACCGGGTCCGCGTCACCGCCCAACTGATCGAGGCCGCGTCCGGGAACCACGTCTGGGCGGACCGTTACGACGGCGCGCTGGATGACATCTTCGATCTGCAGGACGAGATCACGGCAAGCGTCGTCGGCGCCATCGAGCCCCAGCTGCTGCGCGCCGAGGTCCAGCGCATCCGCCAGAAGCGCCCCGAAAGCCTTGATGCCTACGACTACACCCTGCGCGGCCTGGCCCACATGAACAAACTGAACCCCGATGACACGGCCGAAGGCCTGCGGCTGTTCCGCAAGGCCATCGAGGTCGATGCCAATTACGCCCGCGCCTATGCCTGCGCCTCCTGGTTCTACCGCCGGCAGGTGCAGCTTCGCGGCATGGTGCTGTCGGACGAGGACAGGGACGAAGGCATCCGCCTGGCGCAGGCGGGGCTGAAGGCCGACAACACCGATCCCTATGTGCTGTGGCAGGCGGGCATGACGGTGTCCCTGGTCGAGGGCGATTTCGACGCCGCGATCCTGTACATCGACCGCTCGCTTTCGATCAACGCCAACTCGACGCGGGCATGGCTCTCCAGCGCCAGCGTCCGCTGCTGCGTCGGCGATCCGGAAACGGCCATAGAGCACGCCGACCGCGCCATTCGCCTGAGTCCCCTCGACGTCGCCATGTGGGTGGCCCACGGCGTCCTGGCGGCGGCGCACCTGCAGCTCGCCGACTACGAAGAGGCCGCGGCGTGGGCCCGCAAATCGGTCCGGCAACACGCGTACAACGCACCCGCCTACCACGTGCTCGCCGCGTGCTGCGCGCACCTGGGGCGGACCGAGGAGGCCGGGGCCGCGGTCGCCCGGTCCCTGGGGCTCGATCCGGCGATGACGATCTCGCGGCTCAAGGCAATCTATCCGGTCTCCGGCTACAAGAACCTGGACGGCTTCCTCGAGGGCCTGCGCAAGGCGGGCCTGGCGGATTGAGCGGGCGGGTCATAGGCGAAGCAGGAATTTCCGGGCCTTCAAAAAATGAACCAAAGGGGCGTTGCCCCTTTTGATCCCCACCAAGGGCCAACGGCCCTTGGAACCCCAAAGACAATGATTATCGATCCCGGCCGTCCCGGTCCGTTCACGCCTCGGGCATTCCGGCTTTCCGTATACCCCCGTTGTCGACAGGCCCTGGCGCCAACAGTTGGGCATTCGCGCTCGGCTGGACTAGATTTAGCGCCATGACGGCTTACTCGAACCCGCAAGCCTACGAGCGCTGGATGGGGCGTTGGAGCGCACACCTCGCCCCGTTGTTTGTCCGCTTCGCCGGCCTGGGATCGCCCGGACGGTACCTGGACGTCGGCGCGGGAACGGGGGTGCTGGCCCGCGCAATCGCCGAAGAATTTGGTGACGCGGAGGTCGTCGGGATCGAGCCCGTGGCCTCTTACGTCGACCATGCGCGCGCCCGCCTCCGCGATCCGCGGTTCCGTTTCGAATTGGGCGATGCCCAGGCCATTCCTTTCGACAATGACACCTTCGATGCCGCTCTCGCGCTCCTCCTCCTGCAAGAAGTGCCCGACGCCCCCATGGCGGTGGGCGAAATGCGCCGCGTCACGCGCTCGGGGGGCTGCGTGGCCGCCACTCAATGGGACTTTCGTCGGGGCATGCCGATGCTTTCACTCTTCTGGGAGGCCGTGCAAGAGGTCGTCCCCGGCGAAAGGACACGCAGGGAAGCGGCCCGGCGCGTATCGCCAGGCTATTCCGACGAAGGCGCGCTGGCCCGGTTGTGGGAACAGGCGGGCCTGGCCGAGGTCGAAGCGGCCGGATTGGAAATCGCCATGGACTTCGCCTCCTTCGACGATTACTGGTCGCCGTTTCTCGGCGGGGCGACACCCACGTCTTCCTATGCCGCAACCCTGTCCGACGACGTAAGGCAACGGCTGGCCGCCCGCCTTCGGGAAAAGGTACTGGGCGATGGGCCGGATCGGCCTTTTTCATTGTCGGCCCGCGCCTGGGCCGTTCGCGGGACCGTGCCTTAGGGTGGATCGTCCGTGCCGACCAGCCAGGCGAGGGCGCGCACCAGGTATGCCGGTCATCGGTTTCCGCCGCCTCCCGATCAAAGAAGGTGGTCGTAGACAAAGGTCCCGGCCACGCCGAGCATATAGAGGACAAGGAGGACGGCGACGATTTTCGCGGCGGCGGCGCCGGCCCGCATCTCCCTGGTCTCCGCCTCTGTCGGCGGCGGCGGCGCCAGGGGATAGCCACAACGGGGACAGGTCCTCGCCGGCGGCAGGACCGGGGCGGCGCATTCCGGGCACGTGACCGGGCCCATCACGTCCCCCCGGCGCAATCCGCCGGTCTTGCGCGCCTGCCGGTCACCAGGGCGGTCCTGGCATCGTGCCGTTCATCGTGCCGTTCGCTGTCCCCGGTAAAGGCATTCCCTTCAAGCAGGCGGTGCGAAACGGAAACTTTCATTGACCGGTTGAAAAACATTATACTTCCGCATGCTGCCGCTAAAAGTTAACGCGGCAAGCCAACGTTTGGGGAGGAAATCATGGTTTCACGGAACATCGCAGCCGTCGGCGCTGCCTTGCTTCTCGCCGCCGGCGCCGCGTCGGCCGGCACCGGCAACCTGGAGAAGTTGGCGGCGTTCAAGGTCACCGGCACCAGCCTCGACATTCCGACGGTCCCGCAGGATCCCGCGTATATCGCGCAACTGCGCAAAAACCTGGAGCAGGTAAAGTTACCGCCTGGTTTCAAGATCGACGTTTTCGCCGTCGTTCCCGACGCCCGGCATATGGCGGTCAGCAAGAGCATCGCCGTGGTCTTCGTCGGTACGCGAAAGAGCCTGGCCTGGGCGGTCACCGACCGCGACCGGGACCGCATCGCCGACGAGGTGAAGGTTTTGGCGCCGAGCATCAAGATGAAGGTCCCGAACGGGATGTGCATAACCAATGACGGCATTCTCTACGTCGTCGAGCACAACCGCGTTCTCATCCTGCCGGCGATCGAGTTCTTTTACGAGAGCCCGGACATCGCCATCGACGGCGTCATCGAGCCGCTGGTCCCGGTCGAGGAAGAATCCTTCAACCATGGCGCCCGCACCTGCTCGATCGGGCCCGACAACAAGCTCTACATTACCCTTGGCCAGCCCTTCAACGTCCCCCCAAAAGAGAAGCTGGAACTCTACAAGGAGGTGGGTCTCGGCGGCATCATCCGCATGAACCGTGACGGCACCGGCCGTGAGGTTTATGTGGACGGCATCCGCAACTCGGTCGGCCACGCCTGGAACCCGGCGAACGGCGAACTGTGGTTCACCGACAACCAGGTCGACGGCATGGGTGACGACATGCCGCCGGGCGAGCTCAATCGTGTCACCGCCAAGGGCCAGAACTTCGGCTTCCCGTGGTATGGCGGCGGCGACACCCGCACCACGCTCTATGCCGACGAGAATCCGCCGGCGGATGCCATCTTCCCCGAGGTCGAGATGGCCCCCCACGCGGCGGACCTGGGCATGATGTTTGAGGTGGTCCCACTTCGTTGGACAGGTTGGCGGCGAAGTTAAGGTGTATTCCGATGCCTGATCATGCCGCCAAAATCCTGTTTATCACGTCCTGCTGCTGTTGTTGAGCCTGTGGGGATGTGGGTA
>JACZWD010000200.1 GCA_022572335.1 Pseudomonadota bacterium | reverse complement strand
AAAGTGGCGTTGCGTACGTGCGGATGGTATTTTCGATTTCGGCGTCCCGAATAAACGAGAGCCGTTGTGCGCCGGCCTCCGCCGGAGCCCACAGGCAGGCGGCGGCGAACACCGAAACGGCGACCGGGAAAGCAATGCGTTTCAACAAGTTTCTCAACCTTATTGGTTCCGATCAATCTAGTGAGGGCCGTGGACGGCGTCAAATTGCGGCGGTCCTGTGCGCACTGCTGCTCGGCGGCTGCGCCGCGGCGGGCGATGCCCTTGGCCTTGGCGAGCCGGAACGCGCCGGCGTGGCGGGGGTGGTGGGAACGTTCCTCGGCGGTGTGGCGGCGGACGAGCCGCGCGCCGCCCTGGTCGGACACGAAATCCTGCGCGCCGGCGGCAACGCGGCGGATGCGGCGACGGCCGTCTATTTCGCCCTGGCGGTCACCAAGCCGTCCTCGGCCAGCCTTGGCGGCGGCGGCGTCTGCGTGGTCGAGGACATCGAGACGGAAACCACCAGGGCCCTGCTCTTCCTCGCCGGGGTGCCGCGCACGGTGCCGCCGACGGCGACCCGGCCCAGCGCCGTTCCCGGCAACGTGCGTGGATTTTCCGCCCTGCACGCCAAGTACGGGCGCCTGCGCTGGGCGCAGGTGGTGGCGCCGGCCGCGAACATGGCCCGTTTCGGCGTCGAAGTCTCCCGCGCCTTCGCCCGCGATCTGGCGAAGGTGGAAACGGCCCTGCTCATGGAACCCGAGACCCGGCGCGTATTCGGCCGCGCGGATGGACGGGGGTTGGTCCGGGAAGGGGACATCTTAGTCCAGGGCGACCTGGCGGCGACCCTGTCGCTGTTGCGCAGCCGGGGCCCGGGCAGCCTCTACCAGGGGCCGATGGCGCGCCGGCTGGCGGCGGCGGTGGAGCGGGCCGGCGGATCGCTCGGTTTGGAGGACCTGCGCGCTTACGCCTCCGTGTGGCGGGATACGATCAAGGTCACGTTCGGCCCCGGGACCATGCACCTGGCGCCGCCGCCGGCGGCGGCGGGGGCGGTGGCGGCCGAGATGTGGGCCATGTTGGTCCAGGACGGCCGCTACGAGGACGTGGCGGACGGGGAACGGCCCCACCTGATCGTGGAGACGGCGCTGCGCGCCTTCGCCGACCGCGCACGGTGGATGCGCGGCGACGGGACGAGCACCGTCGCGCCCGAAAAGCTGGTTTCCGAGGCGCGCATCACGTCGCTGATGGCCAGTTACCGGCGCGACCGCCACGTGCCGGCGGCGGAGCTCGACCCGGCGCCGGTTGCGCGCCCCGAGAACCCGGCCGCCACCAGCTTCGTGGTGGTGGACGGCAACGGCTCGGCGGTGGCCTGCGCCCTGACCCTGAACAATCTGTTCGGCACCGGCCGGGTCGCCAAGGGCACGGGGATCCTCATGGCGGCGCTGCCGGGGCAGGGAGGACGCGGTCCGATATCCCTGGGTCCCATGGTGGTGATGAGCCATAAAGACAACCAGTTCTATGCCGCGGCGGCGGCGTCGGGCGGGGTGGCGGCCCCGACCGCGATGTTGAACGTGATGGCCCCGATCCTGTTCGGGGGCCGGTTGGACGACGCCATGTCCGCCAAGCGCCTGCATCACGGCGGCGTCCCCGATCTGACCTATTACGAGCAGGGGATCAGCGAAACCGTGCTCAATTCCCTGACCGGGCGCGGTCATCGCCTTGCCCCCACCGTGGCCCTGGGGCTGGTCAACGTGGCATTTTGTTTCGATGGATTGCCTGATGAGCCGCAAACCTGCGCCGTGCGCGCCGATCCGCGCGGCTTCGGTTTGGCCAAGGCCGTCGAAGAGTGATACCAGCGTTCAATAATACCGGTACAGGCAACACCTCGAATCATGGCTCTCAAAATCGCCCGGCGCGCATCCATCCCGCCTTTCATCGCCATGGACATGTTGCGCGCCGCCAACGAGAGGGCGGCGCGGGGCGAAAATGTTTTGCACTTGGAAGTCGGCCAGCCGGGGACCGGCGCGCCCGGCCCCGTCCTCGACGCGGCCAAGGCGGTCCTGGAGACGGACACCCTGGGGTACACCGAGGCCGTGGGCCTGCCGGCGCTCCGGCGGCGCCTTGCCGGGCACTACCGCGACTGTTACGGCGTCGACGTGGATCCCGGGCGGGTGGCGGTCACCACGGGCTCATCGGGCGCCTTCGTGGTGGCGTTCCTGTGCGCCTTCGAGGCCGGCGACCGGGTGGCCCTGGCGAGTCCCGGCTATCCCGCCTACCGCAACATCCTGAAGGCCCTGGACGTGGAGCCGGTCAACGTGGCCGTGGGGCCGGATACCAACTTCCAGCCGACACCCGAGGTGCTGGACCGCGTGGGCGGGCGGCTTGACGGACTGATCATCGCCAGCCCGTCCAACCCCACCGGGACCATGGTCCACCGCGATCAGCTCGAGGCCCTCGTCCAGTACTGCGCCGCCGGCGGTATCCGCCTGATTTCCGACGAGATCTACCACGGGATCACCTATGGGATGCGTGCCGAGACGGCCCTTGCCTTCACCGACGACGCCATCGTCGTCAACAGCTTTTCCAAGTACTATTCGATGACCGGCTGGCGGCTCGGCTGGTGCGTCGTTCCGGAAAACCTGTTGCGCCCGGTGGAGTGCCTGGCCCAGAACCTGTACATTGCGCCGCCCGCCCTTTCCCAGCACGCGGCCATCACCGTATTCGACTGCCGCGCCGAGCTGGATGCCAACGTGGCACGGTACGCGCGCAACCGGGCGCTGTTGCTCGAGGAGCTGCCCAAGGCCGGATTTGACAAGCTGGCCTCCGCCGAAGGCGCCTTTTACCTCTATGCCGACATCGCCCACATGACCAACGACAGCCAGGACTTCTGTCAGCGCATGCTCGCCGAGACCGGGGTGGCGACGACGCCGGGAACCGACTTCGACCCCGGGCGCGGCAACCACTTCATCCGCTTTTCGTTTTCCGGCGCCACCGAGGACATGGCCGACGCTGCCCGCCGTCTTAAGCGCTGGCGGCGGTGATCCGCGCCCCTGCCGTTACTTCGCCGGACGCTGCCACCAGCCGCTGCGCCGTGGACGGGCCGCCGCCAACCCCTCGTCGGAGCCGATATTGACGACCTCGGTCTCGCGGGTCGGCTCAGACGCGGCGTCGCTGGCGATCACCGCCGCCATCGTGGAGCAGGATGACATTGGCCGAATTCTCGGACGTGGCGCCGTGCACCTGATCGATCACCTGCTGAACGATTTCGTCGGTGCCGGGCCGCTGCCAGTCATTGGGATCGACGTGCAGGCCGACGACCGTATAGCCCAGATTCTGCGCGAGCAGCGCCGGCCCGATTTCGTCCGCCGTGGTCGGCTCCGCGTCCCCGAAATAGGGCGCACGGAACAGCGTCGTCGAGCGGCCGGTATAGGCCTGGATCAACCGCTGGGTCGCGTTCAGTTCCAGCTTGGTCGTCCGCTCCCCCGTCGTCGCCAGATTGGGGTGGGTATAGCTGTGATTGCCCAGTTCGCTGCCATCGGCCACGATCCGGCGCAGCAACTGGGGATGCTCCAGCGCATTCTCGCCGATGACGAAGAAGGTCGCGGGCACATGCTCACGCTCCAGCACGTCGAGGATCTTGGGGGTCCATACCGGGTCGGGCCCATCGTCGAAGGTCAGCGCCAGCGTCTTCGGAACGGCGCCCGCGCGCTGCACGACATAGGGGGTCGGATAGGCCTCATAGACCTCGTTCCGGATGATCGCGTCCTTGTCATATTGCAGGGCACGGCGACCATCGGTCGGCTGCGCGGTGATGCGCAGGATCTCACCGGTGCCCTCGACATCGACGTTCAGCGGCTGGGCGATGGTGTTCAGCCTGGGGATGACGCCGCGCGCCATGCTGTGAAAGGCGGCGAAGTCGTTCCACAGGCCAGGGTCCTCGGTGCCGAGACGCCAGAAGGCGACATCGTCGATCCCCAGATGCTTGAGCGCCTGCAACTGGTTCCAGCTCGTCGCCGCATCCAGCATCCAGACGGCATGATGCTCGCCATCCTCGTCATAGGCGAAACCGGCATTGCCGCTGGCCTGGTCGAAGCTGATCTTCGCCTGGCTGTCATGCGCGATCAGCCACGCCTCTTCGATCGACAGCGCATCGGCGCCCTGCCCGTGCCAGTCATAGGCATAGCTGCCCAGCGCGACGATCAGGCGGTCGCGCCCCACGCGGCGGATCGCATCCTCGACCGCATGGAGGAACCAGGGCTGCGACGCGATCGGTCCGGCGGGGCCGGTCTCCCAATGCTCGTCATAGGCCATCAGCATGACGCGATCGACCACCTTGGCCAGCCGGTCGAGCTGCCAACTTTCGTCATCGGCCGGTACGGTCACGGCCAGCACCGCCCAAACGAGTGGAATACCGATGTCATGCATGCGCCGCTGCAGATCACCGGCCGTGCGCATCATCAGCCAGGTGCAGCCGAGCAGCGCATAGGCGACGATCAGCGCCAGACCGCAGAACAGCGAGAACGGTGTCAGCCAGTCCAGCGCGCCACCGGCATAGGCGCGCCCCTCCACCGGCAGGC
>JACZWD010000199.1 GCA_022572335.1 Pseudomonadota bacterium | reverse complement strand
AGCCGGCGGAAAAGCCGCTGACGTCGGCCACGGGGTTGCTGATCGCCACCGAGCGCACCGCCCGCCGCGTCGCCTCGCCGGCCCGGTGGAAATCGAACATCACCAGGCTGAACTCGAAAATGGCGAGGGACAGGAGCACCAGCGCCGGCAGGACGAATGCGAAGCCGACAATGGCTTCGCCGCGGTCGTCGCGCCGAAGGCGGCGGGGAACCCTAATCGCCGACATAGGCCTGCTCATGGCTCAACTCGATGGTGACGTCGCCAAGCCCGACCAGGGCCAACATGCCGGGCATCAGCGGATCCAAGGGAACGGAGGCGGTCAAGCGGACCACCGGGATCGTCGTCGTGGCGTCGATGGGGAACGTGAGGGTGTCGTCGATGGTCAGGTCCGCATCCACGTCGGCCCACCCGGAAACCAGGTACCCCCCGGAGCCGTCCAGGGTGCCCGTCTTGACCAGGTTGGCGACCATGGTCCTGACCTGGGCGGTCAAGGGAAAGCTGTTGCGCCCCGCAAACAGGGCGCCGGCCCGCAGGCCCTTCTCCACCGCGTTGGCCTGGTAGTACGCCCGCCCGATCTCGGTGATCCCGGTAAGAAGCAGCAAAAGCAGCGGTAAAACCAAGGCGAACTCCACCACCGCGTTGCCGCGTGCATCCCGGGGCACCCTAATCAATGAGCTTAACATTGGCATGGAAGTCCGGATCGTTCGACGGGCTCAGGGGGTGCACGATCTCGCCATAGATGGCCTTGTCGTCCACCGACTCGGTGAGGAACATTTCGAGAAAATTGCCGTTGGTCGGGTAGGTGTGGCTGCCCTTGACACCCTCGGCCACGCACTGGAGCACCGCGACCTGCACCAGGCGCCGCGCGTATCCGTTGGAGGCAACCGTCTGGCTGGGCACGCCGTCGAAGTCCGGGTCGTCGGCATTGGCGGCGTCCACGGGGATGCTCTGCCCGCCGGGAGACACCGCGGTGTAGCCCGCCGGCAAGGCGCCATCGACCGGATAGATCGTCAGCCGGCCGTTGCGGCCGAACTGCAGCCCCTGCTCGTACAGATAGACCTGGTAGCGCGACGCACTCTGCGGACCTTGCTGCAGTTCCACGGGCACAGAACCCCCGTGCTTCGCCGCCCAGTAGACGTCGATATCCCAGGTCCCCGACCCCATCAACACCGTGGAATCGGCCTCGATCTCAACGTCTTTCGGGTAATTGATGACATCGGGCGCGGGAAAGGGCAGGCCGCCGGGCAGGTCGAAACGGGCGTTGATGCCGTTCTGTACCTTGTTCGTCTTGACGCCGGGCGCCGTCGACACATCCAGTGAATAACAGTCCGCGGGCTGCACCGCCGCGAGGGCGGTTTCGATATCGTCGGCGCCGATGCTGCCGTCGGGCAGGGCCAGAAGGCCGTAGTTGCCGGGGCCCCAGGAGGTGCTTCCGCCCGGCGGCGGCTTAAGCACGATCTGCCGGCCGATGTTCGACTGCAGCGCCAGGTCCATGGTGGGATCGGCTTCGCCCAGGTCGCAGACCATGAGCGGCGGCGCCTGGCAGATAAACGGGTTTGCCGCGGCCACGGCCCGGGCCGCCAGATTCTCGTAGTGGTCGGCGCCGGAGGGATTGAGAATCGGCTCGAGAAAAAAGTTGACCCGTCGCGGTTCCAGGATCACCTCGACGACCTTACTGTCCTCGTCGCCGGTCGCGGCAACCGGGGTCGCGCCGTACACGCTGTAGAAATTGACCGTCTGGACGTTGAGATTCTGCCCGTCGCCGGGAATGGCGCTCATCTGGCTCATGGCGTTCATGGCCACGGCCGTGGCCCGCGCCTGGGCGCCATTCCGGCCGTCCAGTTGGACGGCGGCCGCCATGGCGCCGGCGTCGGCCCGGTCCTGCATCTGCGAGCGCAACACCGTCATTCGCCCCACGTCAATGGCCAGCGCCCCGACGCCGATGGCGAAGACCATAAAAAAGGCGGAATAGGCCGTCACACCGCCGCCTTCACCGCGGCGACCCCAAAACGCCCTGAACGCGATGCACCGAAACAGTGTTTTCATAGAAAAAGTATAACAGAAATCGCGCAGTTTGTAAATAATAGTTATTTTCCTATTTTACTACGTTATAACCTTACTTCTCTTTTTTCGTATTCTATTCTAATATTCTCCGCATTATTTTTATTATTTAATTTCATTACGGTCTTGCGGAGCGCGAATACCCCTGCGCCGGCCCTTAGGGCGCGGCACACGCTCCGCACCATGGGCACGGGTAGGGATTGAGTTAGGGATAGAGCGTCGCCAGCGACGAGAAACGCGGCCGGAAGACGGCGTAGTTGTAAAGGCTCCGGGACACCAATTGGGTGCCCATGAACGCCGGTACGTAATCGTAAAACACCTCGGTGAAGAGCACGGTCTCGTTGTCGCGCACGACGAAGCCGGCGGGCAAATTCGCGACGGCGCCCTCCTTGCCGAAGGCGCTGCCGCCCTTGCCCGGCCCGCTGCCGCCGCCCGCCCCGAAGACGCGCTGCCAGTTGATCCGCGCCGGATTGCCGTTGGTGGCGCTGATCGAGGACACCACCAACCGTCCCTCCGCCTCGAGGTCGAACGGGTCCATGACATAGGCGGTGGCGGCAAACAGGTTGACCAAGCCACCTTCGCTCAAGGTCTCGGACTGGGACACCAGGTCGGCCATGGTCGCCGTGGCGCGCTCGATCTTCTGGTTGAGCAGCACGTAGCGGGTGACCTCGACTCCGGACAGCAGCAGCCCGATCACCACCGGCGTCGCGACCGCCATCTCGACGGCCACGGTACCGAGCCTGTCCCGCTTGAGGCGCCGGAGAAAGCGCCCGATCACGCCAATCATCAGGCGCCTCCTTCGGTCCACGGCTCGTTGCGCACGGCAATGCTGGCGCTGAGCGTGAATTTCCCGTTTTCACCGATGAGCGGCGCCGCCAATGGCGTCAGCAGGTTCCAGGCGTATTTGATGCGGTACAGCACGACCTGGCCGGAGGCACCGGGCCCGGACTGCCCGATATCGGCATCCCAGGTGCCGTTGCCGTTGGCATCGGTGAAGGTTTCGCCGGCGTCATAGGTGCCGTTGCCGTTGCCGTCCACGAAGTCCTCGCCGTCGCCGATCTGGCCGAAGTCGGGATAGACCAGGATCTGGATGTCGGCCTCGCTGATGTCCACCAGACCCAGGGTGCGGTCGTTGATGATCTCGACGATCCGCTCCATACGGCTCATTTTGCCAAACTCGCTGCCGGTGATCCCGTAGCGGGCCGCATCCCTGAGGCCGCTTTCCATGAGAATGGTGACGAACATGATCATGCCGAATTCGATGGTGCCGACCACCAACAGGATCATGATCGGCGCCACGAAGGCGAACTCCGCCGCCGGAGAGCCGTCCTCCCTGTCGCGCAATCGTTTCAGGAATCGGATCAAACGCCTCATCGTCCCTTGACTCCTTTCGCAACCCGGACATCCGGGTGGCGCACCCCAGGGGCGGGCACCGGCCCGACACCCGGTCGCATAAGTAAAATACTACGGCACGGACATTCAAACATTCCCGAGCGCACAAGCATTATATATCCAGAACATCCAATCACATAATACTTTCTTAAAAAATTTTATATATAGACAATATTTACAAATGTTTTATTGTTATTTAAATAAAATTTTATGTTAAATTTAGCCAAATTGTCCGGCCGTCCTTGCGCAAGCCCTCCCGCGCCCCGCCGAACCGCCACCGGGGTCGGCCGGCGTCGTTCGCCGGGGCCGGATTAACCGTTGACCTGGTGCCGTGTACGGCTACTGTTGCCCAAATGTTCTTGAATCCTGGGGAAATTCCAGCCACCAGGACGCGGATGGCGGAGGGATCATGAAACTGCTGCGCCACGGGCCGCCCGGCGCGGAAAGGCCGGGGCTGGTGGATGACCGGGGACGCATCCGCGATCTCTCCGGCGAAATACCGGACGTCGACGGCGCCGCCCTGGCGCCCGAACGGCTGGCGGTCCTCCAGAGGATCGACACCGATTCCCTGCCCCCGGTCGAAGGATCGCCGCGCCTGGGTCCCCCGGTCGCCGGCGTCGGCAAGATCCTGGCCATCGGCTTCAATTACGCCGAACACGCCGCCGAGACCGGAAAACCCCTGCCCGACGAGCCGCTGCTGTTCACCAAGGCGGTGACCGCGCTCAGCGGTCCCAACGACCCGGTCGTGCTGCCCAGGGGCTCGCGCAAGGGCGACTGGGAGGTGGAACTGGCGGTCGTCATCGGCCGCCGGGCGTTGTACGTGGAGGAAACGGACGCCCTGGACCATGTCGCCGGCTACGCGGTGATCAACGACGTCTCGGAACGGGAATACCAGATGGAGCGGGGCGGCCAGTTCGTCAAAGGCAAGAGCTTCGACACCTTCGCCCCCTTCGGCCCGTGGCTGGTCACCAAGGACGAGGTTGCGGACCCCCAGGACCTGAAACTGTGGCTGGACCTCAACGGCGAGCGGCGCCAGGACGGCAATACCGCGACCATGGTGTTCGGCGTCGCCTTCCTGGTCAGCTACCTGAGCCGCTTCCTCACCCTGATG
>JACZWD010000023.1 GCA_022572335.1 Pseudomonadota bacterium | reverse complement strand
GCGCGGGCCGTCTGGCGAGGAAGGCCCACGCCTTCAGGCCATAGCGGCTGGCGGCGGAGGGCTGGTTTCCCTCGAACTGCCGTTGACGCCAGTGGCGCAGCATCCTCGGCAGGGGGATGCGCACGGGGCACACGTCCTCGCATTTGCCGCACAGGGTCGAGGCGTTGGGCAGGTCGCCGGCGTGCTCGATGCCGATCAGGACCGGGGTGAGAACCGCGCCCATGGGGCCCGAGTACACCCAGCCGTAGGCATGGCCGCCCACGGCCCGGTAGATGGGGCATTCGTTCAGGCAGGCGCCGCAGCGGATGCAGCGCAGCATCTCGTGGAGCTCGCCGCCGAGCATGGTGGTGCGTCCGTTGTCGAGCAGCACCACGTGGAACGCCTCGGGCCCGTCGAGATCGCCCGGGCGGCGCGGACCCGTGCTGAACGTGGTGTAGACGGTGATCTCCTGGCCGGTGGCGGAGCGGGCCAGCACCCTCAACAGGGTGGCCGCGTCGTCCAGGGTGGGCACCACCTTCTCCAGGCTGGCGATGACGATGTGGACCCTGGGCAGGCTCATGGTGAGGTCCGCGTTGCCCTCGTTGGTGACGACCACGACGGTACCGGTCTCGGCGACCAGCATGTTGGCCCCGGTCAGGCCCACGTCGGCCTCGAGGAAGCTTTCGCGCAACACGGCGCGCGCCTCGTCGAGCAGCGCCCGCGGCTCCTCCAGGGAGCGGTCCTTCGGGAACCAGTCGTGCTTTTCCTTGAAGGACTCCGCGACCTGGCCTTTGGACAGGTGGATGGCCGGGGCGATGAGGTGGCTCGGCGGTTCCCGGCGAATCTGGATGATGTATTCGCCCAGGTCCGTTTCCACCGGCGTGATGCCGTTTGCCTCCAGGTGTTCGTTGATGGCGATCTCCTCGCCGATCATGGACTTGCTTTTGGTCACCGTGCGGGCGCCGGCGTCCTGGCAGATTTTCAGGATCACCGAGCGGGCTTCCGCTGCGTCGCGGGCCCAGTGCACCTGTCCGCCCCGTTCCCCGACCCGGGTTTCGAAGCGCTCCAGGTAGAAGTCCAGGTTTTCCAGGACGTGGTTCTTGATGTCGCGCGCCGCGTCCCGCAGGGCCTCGAACTCGGGCAGGCGGGCGATGGCCTGGCGCCGCTTGGCGGGAAAGCCGTGGCTGAGCCGGGCCAGCGCCTCCTGCAGCTTGGTGTCGGCCAGCGCTTTCCGGGCGTTGCGCTCGAAATTCCGGGTGGTTGCCTCCACCGCCGTTCCCCCCTGGTCCCTTTTATGGGTCGCCGATGGGCGGCCCGTCCGTCATCCCGGCCAGCACCTCGGCCACATGGCGGACGCGCACGTCCGAGCCCCGCCGCTTCAGGCGCCCGGCCACGTTGAGAAGGCAGCCAAGGTCCCCGCCGAGCAGGGTGTCGGCGCCGGTGGCGAGGACGTCGTCCACCTTGCCGTCGACGATGCGCCCGGAAATGTCCGGGTACTTGACGCAGAACAGGCCGCCGAAGCCGCAACAGGTTTCCGCTTCCCCGCCCTCTTTCAGCTCCAGGCCCCGCACCGTGGCGAGAAGCGCGCGCGGCTGCTCCTTGACGCCCATTTCGCGCAGGCCCGCGCAGCCGTCGTGGTATGTGACGCAACCCGTGTATTCGGCTTCGACATCGGCGACTTGCAACACGTCCCTGAGAAACTGGGTAAGCTCGAAGGTGCGTTCGCCGAGGGCCCTCGCCCGCCCGGCCATGGCGGCGTCGCCGGCGAAAAGCCCGGGGAAGTGCACCCGGATCATGCCGGCACACGATCCCGACGGCACCACCACGTAATCGAAGCCCTCGAAGGCGGCGATCACCTGGCGCGCGATGGCGCGGGCGTCCGCCTGGTCGCCGGCGTTGTAGGCCGGCTGCCCGCAGCATGTCTGCGCCGCGGGAACGGAGACCACGCAGCCGGCGTCTTCGAGCAGCTTGACCGCGGCGAACCCCACGGCCGGCCGCATCAGATCGACCAGACAGGTAACGAAAAGGCCGACGTTGGGGGGCGGCGAAGACATGGCCGAAGAATGGGGGTTTCGGCGGCCCAAGGCAAGGGACGGCGGTCGGTGCCTGCTTGCGCAAATGCCGGGGTACGCGGTGCGCGGCCCTCCACCGTCGCCCGGCTCGGCATGGGGGCCTCACCCCGAGCCGGCCGAAGGGGGGGCAGGCCCGATCCGACGATCCGCACGACGGAACGCCGGCGGTTGCCATTCGACGGACGGCGCCGGTTACCACGAAGGGGCAATGTGCCCCGGTCGCTTCATGAAATATCCGGGCTGGCGGCCTTCGGCAACAGCAGGTAATAGCGGCCCCTCTGCTTCATCCGGCCGGCCCGCGCGGCGGCGGCGGCGCCATGTCCCCAGAACAGGTCTCCCCGCACCGGGCCCTCGACGGCGCTTCCGGTGTCCTGGGCGACGACCAGGCGGCGTAGCGGCGCGGCGGGGTTCAGCGGGTCGGTGGTGTCCAGCCACACCGGCACGCTCAACGGCACGAAGCGGCGGTCCACGGCAAGGCTGCGCCCCGGCGTGAGCACCGCGCCCTGGGCGCCGATGGGGCCGTCGCCGTCCATGGCGCGGAAGAAAATGTACGAGGGATTGCGCGCCATGAGGTCCGCCCCCGCGCCCGGATTCGCATGCAGCCAGGCGCGGATGGATTGCATGGTCAGCGCCTCCGCCGGGATCTCGCCCCGGGCGACCAGGTCGCGCCCGATGGCCACGTAGGCGTGTCCGTTGCGCCCGGCGTATCCCAGGCGCACGACCCGTCCGTCCGCCATGACGACCCGCCCGGACCCCTGTATGTGCAGGAAAAAGGCGTCCACCGGACTGTCCACCCAGAGGAGCTCCAGGCCGCGCCCGGCCAGGGCGCCGCTCTCGATCTCGGCCCGCGTCTGAAAGGGAACCAGCCGGCCGTCGACCACCCGCCCGGCAACGGTTTGTCCCCGCCATTCAGGGCGGAATCGTCCCAGGTCGGCGGTGATGAGGTCGGGGGGGCGGGTGTAGATGGGCACGCGGTAGCGCCCGCCGGCGTGCCATGCGCCCCGCAGTTGTGCCTCATAGTACCCGGTGAACAGGCCTTCGGCGTCGCCGTTGTCGGCGGCCAGATAAGGAACGAACCAAGCCTCGAAGAAACGGCGGGCCGCCGCGTCGTCGCCCCCGGCGACCCGGGCCAGGGCGGCGCAGATGGCGCGCCAGTGGCCGACGGTGCCCCCGGTGCCCCCGGCTCCGAGGGGCCGTTCGGCGGGCAGATCCCTGAGGCGGGCACAGGAACGGCCGAGCGCCGGAAGGGCGGCGCCGTGGGTGTCCTCGCGCCAGCCGGGAAGCCGGTCGAATGACGTGCGCGTGAGGGTCAGCTTGGCCGCCGGCGGCGGTGGAGGCTCCGCCGGCGTACACGCGGCAAGACCCGCGACCAGCGCCGCCGCAAACAGCCGCAGGGACGGCTTGATGCTCGATATCCGGGGACGACGTGTCCGGGTCTCGAGGCGGGATTCAGTCAAGACTGCGGGTGGCGACCAGCGTCCAGTTGGGATCACGGGACCCGGTATCCCGGGCAAAGGTCCAGAAATCGGTGACTTCGGTGACGGCACTGGGATCGCCGTCGACCACTTCGCCGTGTGCGTCGCGGGTTACGTTGGCCTGATCGGTGACGAACTTGACGGTGACATGGGCCATGCCGCCATCCAGGAATGCCTCCACGATGTCGGCGCTTTTTATGCCGATCAGGGTGTGCTCCATGGTTTCCCCGGCCGCTTCGCGCTCCCTGATGGGCTGGGAGAAGTTGTCCAGCACCTCGGCGCTGAGCAGGGGCTTCAGGGCTTCGGTGTCCCCCGATGCGTAGGCACTGAGAACCAGTTCGAACGCGATACGGGCGCCCGACAGGATCTCGGCCGGCTCGAACCCGCGATCCGCCGACTTGATTTCCCTGAACCCCGCGGCAAGGTCGCCTTCGGCATCGTCTCCCACCGTTTCGGCTTCCGTATCGGCTTCCGTATCGGCTTCCGTATCGGCCTCCGTATCGGCATCGGCATCGCGGGCGCTGGGAAGATGCACGACCTTTTCGTCCGCCTGTTCTTCGGGGATAGAACGGGCAAAGGGACCGCGCTGTCCGCCCTTGTGGCCGTCACGGCGGCCCAGCACGCTCCTCAGGCGCAGCACAAGGAACGCCGCGATCATCGCGAACAGGATGATATCGAAGAACGGGAGGCCTTCGCTCATGGCTCATGACCCGGGGAACCAACGCGGCTGGACCGCCGGGTGCCCCTGAGGTAAATACCTTGACACAGGTTAACGGCTCGGTGCGCCGTGGTCCAGTCGACTATCCCGTGGATACCGAAGCACCGCCGCCACAGGCTTTAGATAGGCGGTTATCGGGCGGCAGGCAAGGATGGGTCTTGTACTTCTTTTGGCGATGATCGGGGTGCCGATCGTCGAGATCGCCGTCTTCATCGAGGTCGGCGGGCGCCTCGGGCTTTGGCCCACCCTGGCCACGATCATCCTGACCGCCATGGCGGGCACGGCGCTGCTGCGCCAGCAGGGCCTGGCGACCCTGCAACGGGTGCGCGAAAGCCTGGAGGCGAACCGGTTTCCCATGGCCGAGGTTTTCGATGGCCTGTGCCTGCTGGTGGCCGGCGCCTTGCTGCTCACACCCGGGTTCGTTACCGACGCGGCCGGACTTTTGCTGTTCGTGCCGGCCGTGCGCGTGGCTCTGCGCCGGGCCTTTGGCCGCTACATGGTGGCATCGGGACGGCTCGACGCGTGGACCGAAAATCAGGGACCGTTCGCCTCGGGTGGCGGCGGCGGCGGCGGTACCGTCATCGACGGCGAATATCACGAGGTTCCGCCGGAAAACGCCGCCGGGAACAAGGGCGACGACACGGACCAACCGCCGCCGGCCATTGGGCCGCGTTGAGATAACGTCGGCCGTGCCGGAGGCGGTTGTTCGACCGCCCGATCCATGGTAGCCACAGACCACCCCACCAAAGGGAACCGGATCATGACCCGCACACCAAAGAAACAAAAGACGAAGGCCGGAGCCAAGGCCAAGGCCGCCCCCGCCGTCAAGCCCGCGGCCGCCAAGTCCCGGGCGGCCAAAGGCCCGGCCGTCGACTCCGGCGCCGTCGACTCCGCGGTCCGAAGTGCGCCCGAGACCGCCGATGCGCCCCGGTCCGCGAAGCCACCCGAATCCGGCGCCCAACCCGTTCGCCCGGCTCAGCCCGCCGGCGCCATTCAGCCCATCCGCGCGGCAAAACCCGCGGACCAGCCCCTTGTCGTCAACGCCCAGTACATCAAGGACCTGTCCTTCGAGGCGCCGGCCGCCCCGGAGATCTTCCAGCGCATGCAGACCACCAAGCCCGATATTACCATCAACATCGACGTCCAGGCGGTCCCCCTCAAGGATACCACCTACGAGGTGGTCCTGAACATGAGGGCCGAATGCCGGGTGGAACAGAAGGTGGCCTTTATCATGGAGCTCGTCTACGCGGGGAATTTCAACATCCGGGTCCCGCGCGAACAACTGCAGGCCGTCCTCCTTGTCGAATGTCCGCGCCTGCTGTTCCCCTTTGCCCGAAGTATCCTGGCCGAAATCTCGCGCGAGGGCGGCTTCCCGCCGGTCCTGTTGGGGCCGGTGGATTTCGTCACCATGTATCATAAGCAGCTGGAGATGGCCGGAAAGGCCGGCGGCGGCGCACCCCAGGCGGGAGCCGTCACGCCCGGGGCCGGTGGCGGAGGCCCGTCCCCGGCCAGCTGACGGCCGTGCCGTCCGCCCTCAAGCGTGCCAGACGGGCGTATCCAGATCGGCGAGGAACCGGGTATGGGCCGCGGCCTCCTCCGCCGTCGGCGCGTGCGGCCGGGGCGGGCGTTCCGGCCGCTCGGCGGTCCCGGCGGTCCCGTCGCCGGCGGTGGCCAGAACCAGACCGGGCTGGCGGCCGCCGATCAGCTCCAGGTAGACATCCGCCAGCAACCGCGCGTCCTTGAGGGCCCCGTGCAGGCTGCGGTCGCTGAGATCGATCTGGAAACGGCGGCACAACGCATCAAGGCTGGCCTGGGCGCCCGGGAACTTCCGCCGCGCCAGTTGCACGGTGTCGATGGCCCGCTCCGGGGGAAGGGGCGGCCGGTCCACGGCCGCCAGTTCGGCGTTGAGGAACGCCAGATCGAAACCGGCGTTGTGCATGACCAGCGGCGAATCCCCGAGGAATTCCAGCAAATCATCGATCACGCCGGCAAACACCGGATGTCCGGCCAGGAATTCCGCCGACAGCCCATGTACAGCGAAGGCGTCCTCCGGCATGTCCCTCTCCGGATTCACGTAGCGCTGAAAGGTCAGGCCGGTGGCCACGTGATTGACCAGTTCGACGCACCCGATGTCGACGATCCGGTGGCCGGCGCCGGGATTGAGTCCCGTCGTTTCCGTGTCGAGAACGACTTCGCGCAACCGCACGCTCCTTATCTCGGCGTAACCCGGCGGCTCAGGACCGCCGGCGGCCGCGGTTCCGCCCGGGCGGGCGGGCCCGAGGCTGGAAGCCTAGTGGCGGCCATTTGGCGCCGCGCCACCGCCGTGCCACTTTGACGATCTTCCGGATGGCGCGCAAGCTGAACCCGTGCCCGAGCCCGGTGCTGACCACGAACTCGGCGCGCCGGCATTTCTTGGCGTCGCACATCTGGTGCGAGAGGACGAATTCGAGCCGCCCGCGGGTCATGCCGGGACGCTTGAGGACCCTCGCCTCCTGAATGAGCCGGGCGGCGGAGACCACCACCACCCCGTCGCAGCGTCTCTCGCCTCCGGTCTCGAACAGCAGCGGCACGGCGAGAACCACAAGGCGCCGTCCCTGGGCCGCGGCGGTGCGCAGGAACGCCCGCTCGCACTGGCGCACCAGGGGATGGATAATGGCTTCGAGGCGCGAAAGGGCCTCGTCGTCGCCGAACACTTTCCCGGCCAGGGCGGCGCGGTCGACGCGCCCGTCCCGCACCGCGCCGGGAAACGCCGCCGCCACCGCCGCCACCGCCGCGCCATCCTTCGCCAGCAGCCCATGGACGGCCCGGTCGGCGTCGTGCACCGGTATTCCCAGGCGGCGGAACATTCCGGCGGCGACGGTCTTGCCCATGCCGATGGACCCGGTCAGACCCAGAATGACCATGGGTTAATCCTGGTCCTCCATCCCGGGCAGGACGAACGCACGCAGCTCGTCCGTCACCTCGGGCTCCACGCCGAACCAGGCGGCGAAGCCCGGACGGGCCTGGTGAAGCAACATGCCGAGGCCGTCCACCGTCGGGTTGCCGCGCGCCGCGGCGGCCACGAGAAGGGGCGTCCTAAGGGGGGCATAGACGATGTCGGTCACGGCCGCCGCCGGCGGCAGGCGTTCGAGCGCCAAGTCCAGGGGCGGGTTCCCGGCCATCCCCAGGCTCGTCGTATTGGTCAGCAGCCGGGCGCCGTCGAGGGCGGATTCCCGTTCCGCCCACGAAACGACCTCGATCGGGCCCCCGATGTCGGCAGCCAGGGCCTCGGCCCGCGATGCCGTGCGGTTGACCAGGCGCAGCTCGGGTACGCCACCGTCGACGAGGGCCGCGCACACCGCTCGCGCGGCGCCGCCGGCGCCGAGCACCACCGCCGGCCCGAGCCCGGGGTTCCAATCCGGCACGCCGGCCTTCAGGTTCTCCATGAACCCGAATCCATCGCTGTTCCACCCCATGAGGCTGTTGTCGGCGCGCACCACGATGGTGTTCACGGCGCCGATACGCCGTGCTTCCCCGGCGGCCTCGTCGACGGCGGCCAAGGCCGCCTCCTTGTGGGGCACGGTGACGTTGGCGCCGGCAAAGCCGCGGCTCGGCAGCATCCGCACCGCCTCGGCGAAGTCCTCCCGCCGCACGGCAAGGGGCACATAGGCGCCGTCGACGGCGTAATGGCGCAACCAGTACCCATGCAGGCGTGGCGAAAGCGAATGGCCGATGGGCCAACCCATTACCCCGGCCCGTTTCGCTTTTCCGCTCAGGGTGGTGTTCACCGCCGCCTCGCACGCACCTCCCGGACCGTGACCGGGAACGCCGCCATATTACAGGGGCGGGGACCATTGCGCCACGAACCGGGAACGGGTCCCTGTCCGTGATCGGGGGGACCGGGGCGGCACGTCACTATCACACCTCCCCCCATCCGTTGCGGCGCAGGAACGCGAGCAGGGGAAGCAACGGCAGCCCGAGGATGGCGAAGAAATCGCCCTGGATATCGGAGAACAGCTGCATGCCCAGGCCCTCCAGCCTGTAGGCCCCCAGGGACTCCAGGGCCGCCGGCCCGGCGCGCTCCAGGTAGCGCTCGATGAACGCGTCGTCGAAGCCCCACATGGTCAGCCGCGCCGTTTCCACGTGGCGCCATGTGCGCTCCCCGTCCCGCACCACGCACACCGCGCTGACCAGGCTGTGGGTGCGGCCGCGAAGCGTCCGCAGGTGCGCCGCCGCCTGCTCCCCGTCGGCGGGCTTGCCGAGCCATGCATCCCCGCACTCGAGAATCTGGTCGGCCCCGACAACCAGGGCTCCCCGGTGCCGTTTAGAAACCGTCTCGGCCTTGGCCCGGGCCAGCGCCTCGGCCGCCGCCGCCGCCGTGGCGCCCTTCGCCCGAAACGCCGCCTTGATGACGCCCTCGTCGATGGACGCGGGGTCCCGCAGGTAGGGAATCCCCGCGCCGTCGAGAACCTGCGCACGCGCGCTGCTGGCCGAGGCCAACACCAGTCGCGGGGATTGCGTCAGGGATTTTGCTCCTTGCGGCGATTGTAGAGTTGAAGGATGGTGGCCGCCGTTTCCTCGATCGACCGGCGCGTGACGTCGATCACCGGCCAGTTGTGCTTGTTGAACAGCCGGCGGGCGCCGTTGACCTCCTCGGATACCGTATCGATATCGATATAGTCCGATTCCTCGTCCCTTTGCAGCATACGCAGGCGGTTTCGCCGGATCTGGACCAGTTGGCGCGGATCCTTGGTCAACCCGACAACCAGCGGATTGGTGGTGTCCATGACCTCGCCCGGCAATGGACAGCCGGGCACGATGGGAACGTTTGCCGCCTTGATTCCCCGGTTGGCAAGGTAGATGCACGTGGGCGTCTTGGACGTGCGCGAGACCCCCAGCACCACCACATCGGCTTGATTCAGATCCCACGTGGACTGGCCGTCGTCATGACTCAATACGAAGTTCAGGGCTTCGATGCGGCTGAAATACTCGGCATCCATCACGTGTTGGCGCCCGGCCTGGGGGTGGACCTCCACCCCAAGATGCGCACCGATTGCCCCGACGACCGGATCGAGGATGGGAATGCACGGTACCCGCAACCGCTGGCAACCATCTTCGAGTATCCGGCGGAGGTCATTGTCAACCATGGTATAGAGGACGAACCCGGGATTTTTCTCGATGCCGGTGAGAACCTCTTTGACCTGGGTCTCGTTACGAATCATTCTCCACGCGTGCTCGGTTGTTTCGATGTCGTCGAACTGGGCCAGACTGGCGCGCCCGACCAGGCTTACCGTCTCACCGGTTGAATCCGAGACCAGGTGGAGATGCATCGTCGTCATGGCCTACCCGTTCCGGACAACGTGGGGATATCCTGTATACACAAACCCTTACCCCGTGCCGGTCCGTGTTTATCCGGAATCCGTCTACAGTATGATACCGACCGAAAAGAATACCCACCGGCCGGGAAAACCCGGCCTGAATTTCGTATCGAAAGCGATTTATCTCCCTTGTTCCCATATTTCGAGGAACGCCGGGGAATCATCGATATTATGCTTCCATGGGCCGCCGTCATCGAGAGATTCACAGCCTTTGCCCTGAAAACAGACGGCACGCCTCCCCGGTCTGATATTCCTGTGGAAAATTGCCTATCCCCGACTTTCACGACTCTACAACAACAACTACCTTCTTTCTTTAAAAAACATTATTTGTAGAGGGCTTGGATATAACTCCGAGACAATCGTCCAAGGCGCACGACATGTTGCCCGCCAAGCTGTTGCTCCGGGCTTTGCATGGTGAAGTTCCCATGCGCCCGCCGTTTTGGCTGATGCGTCAGGCAGGACGGTACCTGCCGGAATACCGGCGGGTACGTGACCGGGCCGAAGATTTCCTCCGGTTCTGTTACACGCCGGATTTGGCGGTGGAAGCGACCCTGCAGCCGTGGCGCCGCTACGGGATGGATGGGGTTATCCTGTTCAGCGACATCCTTGTCGTGCCGGATGCCTTGGGACAGGCCGTGCGGTTCGTCGAAGGGCGGGGACCGGTCCTGGAGCCGGTGCGGTCGGTTGCGGACTTGACCCGGCTCAGCCTTGATCGGGTGTGCGGACACCTGGCGCCGGTCTTTGAGACGATCCGGCGGCTGGCCGAGGAAATCTCGGGCGACGCGGCGTTGATCGGGTTCGCCGGCGCACCCTGGACGCTGGCGGTCTACATGGTGGAAGGGCACGGCGGCACCGATTGCGGGCGGGCGCGGACGTGGGCTTACAATGCGCCGGTGGAATTCCAGGGGCTGATCGACCTGCTGGTCGACGCCACCGCCACCTACCTGATCGAACAGGTAAATAACGGCGTGGAAGTGGTCCAGATATTCGACAGCTGGGCCGGTGTTCTGGGTGAATCCCAGTTCCGCCAGTGGGTGATCGCACCGACGACGGAAATCGTCGGGCGGTTGCGGGCGGCATGCCCGGGCGTGCCGGTGATCGGCTTCCCGCGTGGCGCCGGCGTGCTGTACAAGGACTACGTGGAGCAAACGGGGGTCGACGGTATCAGCGTGGACAGCACGGTCCCCATACAGTGGGCCAGGGAGGCCCTGCAAGGCATTTGTACGGTTCAGGGAAACCTGGACAACCAGGTGCTGGTGGCGGGCGGGCAGGCACTGGAGCGGGAAACGACCCGTATCCTCGAGACCTTGGCGGGCGGGCCGTTCATTTTCAACCTGGGTCACGGTATCCTGCCCGAGACGCCGCCCGAGCACGTGGCGCGGGTGGCCGAGCTGGTGCGCGGCTGGTCCGGGCGTTAGCACCGTCGACCTGGCCAGGAACGCAGGGTACCGCCGGCGATGTCGAAACTGGCCGTGGTTTTGTTCAACCTGGGCGGGCCGGACCGGCCGCAGTCGGTGAAACCGTTTCTGTTCAATCTTTTCAACGATCCGGCCATCATCGGCGCGCCGCGGCCGATACGCTGGCTGCTGGCGCGGTGGATGTCGGGCCGGCGGGCCCCCGTGGCGCGGGCGATATACGCCCATATCGGGGGCAAATCCCCGCTTCTCGAATTCACCGGAGAGCAGGCCGCGGCCCTGGAGCGGTTGCTGGGGACGGCGGAGGACGCGAAGGTTTTCGTCGCCATGCGGTACTGGCACCCGATGAGCGACGAGGTGGCGGCGGCGGTGAGGGCCTTCGATCCCGACGAAATCGTCCTCCTGCCCCTTTATCCCCAGTATTCAACGACCACCGGTGGGTCGTCGTTGGACGACTGGCGGCGGGCCGCAGCAGCAGCCGGCATCGGGGCGTCGACCGTGGCCGTGTGCTGCTACCCGGAGCAGCCCGGCCTGATCGCCGCCCAGGCGGCCCTGGTGCGCGCCGCCATCGGCCGGGCGGCGCCCTCGGGCACGCCGAGGGTCCTGTTTTCCGCCCACGGGCTTCCCCAACGGATTGTCGCGCGCGGCGATCCGTATGTGTGGCAGGTAAACCGGACGGTGCGGGCGGTGGTGGCGGCCCTGGACCAGCCCGGGCTGGACTGGGCCGTCTGCTACCAGAGCAAGGTCGGGCCCCTGGCCTGGACCGGCCCGGCCCTGGACGAGGAGCTGGCGCGGGCCGCCCGGGACCGGGTGCCGGTGGTGGTCAACCCGGTGGCGTTCGTCTCGGAGCACTCGGAAACCCTGGTCGAGCTCGATATCGAGTACCGCGCCATGGCGGAAAGGCTGGGCGTGCCGGCCTATGTGCGGGTGCCGGCGGTAGGGACCATGGACGACTTCGTCGGCGGACTGGCCGCCGTCGTCGAGGCGGCGCGGGAACGGAAGACCGGGCTATGCTGCGGCACCGGCGGACGCCTGTGTCCGGCCCAATTCGGGCGCTGTCCCCACGGATAGCGGGAGAAGGGAGACGTGGTGGAGCTTTTGGCAACGGCCTATCTGTGGATCAAGGCCCTGCACATCATCGGCGTCATCGCCTGGATGGCGGGGCTCCTGTACCTGCCGCGTCTGTTCGTTTACCACGCGGCGGTGGAGCCCGGGTCGGCGCAATCGGAGACCTTCAAGGTGATGGAAAGGCGGCTCCTGCGCGCCATCATGAATCCCGCAATGGTGATCTCCCTGGTGACCGGGGGCCTGCTGGTGGCGAATTTGGGCGGCGAGGCCTGGACCTCGGGGTGGCTTCACGCCAAGCTGGTGTGCGTCCTCGGGCTTTTCGCGATGCATGGGCTGATGGCCCGGTGGCGGGGGGATTTCGCCGCGGACCGCAACGGACATTCGCAAACGTTCTACCGGGTGGCCAACGAGGTGCCGACGGTCCTGATGGTCGGCATTGTCGTCTTCGCCGTGGTCAGGCCGTTCTGAACGGCCGCCGCGGTCGCCCTATACGTCTGATTACGGCAGGGGCCTGAATCTTCATTTGACTTGCCGGCCGGGTTTGGTTAATTCTGTGATCTCTAGCGATTCAGGCGAATACTTCAGATTCTGCTTTCCGAAATTCCGAACCAGTGAATAGGGCATCGCTGTCCGGTTTCGTCAATGATGACAGTACGGTGAAGACCGTATTGGCACCCCGGCGTTTTCCCGCCCGTGCGGCGAGACACGAAGGACGAAAATGAATCTCAAGGAACTCAAGACCAAGGCTCCCGGCGACCTCCTTTCCTTTGCCGAGGACCTGGAGATCGAAAACGCCAGCTCCCTGCGCAAGCAGGACATGATGTTCGCCATCCTCAAGCATCTGGCCGAGAACAACACGGCCATCTTCGGGGACGGCGTGCTGGAGGTGCTGCAGGACGGCTTCGGTTTCCTGCGCTCGCCGGAGGCCAATTATCTGCCGGGACCGGACGACATCTACGTCTCGCCGAGCCAGGTCAGGCGTTTCGGCCTGCGCACCGGGGACACGGTGGAAGGGGAAATCCGCGCGCCCAAGGACGGGGAGCGGTATTTCGCCCTGCTCAAGGTGACGGACATCAATTTCGAGGAACCCGGCCACGTCCGCCACCGCATCAACTTCGACAACCTGACGCCGCTCTATCCGGACGATCGGCTGACGATGGAAGTGGAGGGCTCGGACACCCGTGATCCCACGGCACGGGTCATCGACCTCATCGCCCCCATCGGCAAGGGCCAGCGGGCGCTGATCGTCGCCCCGCCGCGCACCGGCAAGACGGTGATGCTGCAGAACATCGCCCACTCGGTGGCCGCCAACCACCCGGAATGCTACCTGATCGTGCTGCTCATCGACGAGCGGCCCGAAGAGGTCACCGACATGGCGCGCTCGGTCAAGGGAGAGGTGGTGAGCTCCACCTTCGACGAACCGGCGTCGCGCCACGTGCAGGTGGCGGAAATGGTCATCTCCAAGGCCAAGCGCCTGGTGGAACACAAGCGCGACGTCGTCATCCTGCTCGATTCCATCACCCGCCTGGCGCGCGCCTACAACACGGTCGTGCCCTCGTCGGGCAAGGTGCTCACCGGCGGCGTCGACGCCAATGCGTTGCAGCGGCCCAAGCGGTTCTTCGGCGCCGCGCGCAACATCGAGGAAGGCGGATCGCTGACCATCATCTCCACGGCGCTGATCGACACCGGCTCGCGCATGGACGAGGTCATCTTCGAGGAGTTCAAGGGCACCGGCAATTCGGAGATCATCCTGGACCGGAAGCTGACCGACAAACGCACGTGGCCGTCCATCGACATCACCAAGTCGGGCACCCGCAAGGAGGAGCTTCTGGTCGACAAGAACACCCTGTCGAAGATGTGGGTGCTGCGCCGCATTCTCAGTCCCATGGGCGTCGTCGACGCCATGGAGTTCCTGCTCGACAAGCTGAAGGTATCGAAGACGAACGCCGAATTCTTCGACACCATGAACACCTGATACCGAACCTCAAAACCCCCGGACCGTATCGACCCGAGGCACCTGCGGCGACGGGCCGCCGCGCCGCCGCGCAACCGGCGCGGACGACAGTCCTTCGGCGTCGTGCTTTTAAGGAATCAGGACGGTCGATCCCGTGGTCTTGCGGCCCTCCAGGTCCCGGTGGGCCTGGGCCGTCTCGTGCAAGGGATAGGTCTGGTTGATGGCGATCTTGACGTGGCCTTTCGTCACCGCGTCGAAAAGCGCGTTGGCGCCGTCCATCAGAAGCTCCCGGGTCGCCGTATGGGTGGCCAGGGTGGTGCGGGTGAGGTAGAGCGACCCCTTCGGCCCCAGGGCGGCGGGATTGAAAGGGTCTATCGGCCCCGACGCGTTGCCGAAACTGACCATCAGGCCGAAGGGCCGTAGGCAGTCGAGCGAATCGTTGAAGGTGGCCTTGCCGACGCCATCGTAAACCACCGGCACGCCGTCGCCGTCGGTGAGTTCCCGCACCCGCTTGGGCACGTTTTCGTCGCGGTAGAGGATCGCATGGTCGCAGCCGTTGGCCTTGGCGAGGGCGGCCTTCTCCTCGGAGCCGACGCAGCCGATCACGGTCGCGCCCAGGTGCTTGGCCCATTGGCAGAGGATCAGGCCGACGCCGCCGGCGGCGGCGTGGACGACGATGGTGTCGCCCTTCTGTACCTTGTAGGTGCGGTGGATCAGGTAGTGGGCGGTCGTGCCCTGCAGCATCATCGCCGCGGCCTGGCGGTCGTCGATGGCGTCGGGAAGGGTCACCAGACGCCCGGTGCCCATGACGCGTTCCTGGGCATAGGAGCCGAGGCCCATGGTGTATGCCACCCGGTCGCCGGCCTTGAAGCCGCCGACGTCGGGGCCCACCTCCTCGATGACGCCGGCCGCCTCCATGCCGATGACCGCCGGCAGGTCCTTGACCGGATAAAGCCCGCTGCGGTGGTAGACGTCGATGAAGTTGAGGCCGACGGCGGTCTGTCGGAGGCGCACCTCGCCGGGCCCCGGCGCCCCCACGTCGACGTCCTCGTACTTGAGCACCTCCGGCCCGCCGGGCTGGTGGATGCGAATGGCCTTGGTCATGGTTCCCCCTGGCATGGTGATGTTTCAAGCGGGCCGTTCGCGGCCCGCCGGTGGGTATTCTGGGCCGGCCGCCGAAGCCCGGCAACAGAAAAGGTTGCACGCCGCGCCCGGGGCCGGGCCGTCCGGTTCCGGGTTTACGGCGGCGGTCGTGGGCAAGCCCTGGTTCAGGTGTTCAGTCGGCCTCCAGGCGCAAAAGCGCCCGTTTGGTGGCCACGCCCTGCCCGCCCGAATATCCGGTCATCGCACCGCCGGCGCCGACCACCCTGTGGCACGGAATGACGATGGGAATGGGGTTGCGGCCGCAGGCGCCGCCGACCGGCCGGGGAGCGGTTCCCAGGGTACGGGCGAACCCTCCGTAGGTGCGGGTGGCGCCGTAGGGAATATCGCCCATGAGGGCCCACACGGTGCGTTGGAACACCGTCCCGGCGGGCCGGAGAGGCAGGTCGAAGGCCCTGAGCCGGCCGCCGAAGTACGCGTCCAGCTGATCCGTCGCCTCGGCCAGCAGCGGCGAGGATACCGGGTCGGGCGCCCGTCCCCACTCGATGGCGACGAGGGCGCCGCGCTCCTCGAACACGGTGAGGGAGCCGAGGGGGCTGTTCATGGACAGGTGGGCCATGGCCGGACCTTAGAGCGCCGACAAGGCCTGAATCAAGGCGTCGGGCCGGGTGACCGGGGGGCCGCACGTGGGCCCGACGCAGACATAGGCCGAGGGCAGGCCGTCCACCTGGCCCTTGCCGTGGGCGGGGTGGCCCTTGGGCAGGGCGGTGCCGGGGGCAAGCCGGGTGAGCACCCGGTTGGGCGGGTCCGCCTCGAAAACGGCGCGGACAAGGGCGCGGGTGGCGGAGTCCTCGGGCGCGCCGACGATGACGATCTGGACGGCACCCTCCAGGAGCCCGTACCCGTCGAGCAGGGTCGGCATATGGAGGAGCATTTCGGGTGTCTCGCCGGCGAACACCGCGATCAGTTCCCCGGCACGGTTGCGATATGCGGATTTCCCGGTCAGGTAAAACAGGCGGGCCAGCACCTCGACCATGACACCGTTGCCCGACGGCATGGCATTGTCGTTCGCCGTCTTGGTGCGGGTGATCACGTCGCCGGTGTCGTCCGCGGTGAGGAAATAGCCGCCCCCGTCGCCGTCCCAATAGCGGGCGTCGGCGACCGCCACCCAGGCCGCGGCCCGGTCCAGGTAGGCGCGGCCTCCCGTCACCTCGAACAAGGCCAGCGCGGCGCGCGCCATGTTGGCGTAGTCGTCGAGGACGGCGGGGTGCGCGGCGCGCCCGGCGCACCAGGAATGGCGCAGCCGGCCGTCCTCGGTGATGTTGGCGAGGACGAAGGAAAAGGCGGCCTCGGCCGCCGCCACCCAGGCGGGCTCGTCGAAGGCCGCGCCGGCGGTGGCGAGCGCCGCGATCATCAGGCCGTTCCAGTCGGTGAGCACCTTGTCGTCCCGTTGCGGCGGCACGCGCGCGGCGCGGACGGTCAGCAGTTTCGCGCGGCACCGGGCCAGCGTCTCCTCCAGGGCCGCGTCGCCCAATTGCCGCGCCCGGCCGCGGTTGAGGATGGTCCTGCCTTCCCAGTTGCCGCCGGGGGTGACGTCGTAGGCCCCCTTGAAAGGCTGGGAGTCGTCGCCGAGAACGGCGTCGATCTCGTCGTCGGTCCAAACGTAGTACTTGCCCTCGACGCCCTCGCTGTCGGCGTCGACGGCGCTGGCGAAGGCGAAATCGGGTGCATCGCCGCCGGCCCCGCCGGCCGCATCGTTCACCACCCGCATCTCGCCCAGGGCCCAGTCGAGGGTTTCGCGCACGCGGACGGCGTAGAGCGGGCTGTGGGTGTCCTGCCAGGCCGCGGTCAGCAGCTCGACAAGCAGGGCGTTGTCATAGAGCATCTTCTCGAAGTGGGGCACCAGCCACCGCTCGTCGGTGGAATACCGGGAAAAGCCGCCGCCCAGGTGATCGTAAATGCCGCCCTGGCACATGGTGTCCAGGGTCACCGTGACCGCCTCGCGGAACAGGGTCGAGCCGGTCCGTCCGTAGGCCCGCCACAGGAACCTGAAAAAGCAGGGCTGGGGAAATTTCGGCGCGCCCGAGGTGCCGCCGTGCAGGGGGTCGACCAGGCGGACGGCGGCCCCGGCCGCCCGGTCCAGGAGCTCGACGGAGAGGCCGCCGCCGCCGGCCGGCCGGCCCAGCCGGGTCAAGGCCTCGCGGATCGCGGCGACGTTCTTCAACACCATTTCGTTTTGATTGTGGAACGTTTCCGATATGGACTTCAACAGGTCGGGGAATGCGGGCCGGCCGAAGCCGGGCGTGGCGGGAAAATAGGTGCCGCCCCAGAAAGGCTCGCGCCCGGGAGTGAGGAACATGGTGAGCGGCCATCCGCCCTGGGTGCCCATCAGGGCCAGCGCGGACTGGTAGATGGCGTCCAGATCGGGGCGCTCCTCGCGGTCCACCTTGATGTTGATGAACAGGCTGTTCATCACCCTGGCGATGGCCTCGTTCTCGAAACTCTCGTGGGCCATGACGTGGCACCAGTGGCAGGCGGCGTATCCGATGGACAGCAGGATGGGCTTGTTCTCGCGCTTGGCGAGGGCGAGGGTTTCCGCGTTCCATGCCCGCCAGTGGACAGGGTTGTCCTTGTGCTGCAATAGATAGGGGCTGGTTTCCTCGGCCAGGAGGTTGCGGGTCATGGCGCGGACTCCGTGTTCGGGGATGGGCGCGGCCGGCTCCCCGGTCCGTTGCGCGGGCCTCCGTGGGCGCTTACCTTGGGGCAAATGGCGGACGATACAACCACAAACGGACTGTGGATAAAAACCGCGGGCGACGGTGAAACATTGGAGATTGGCAAGATGAAGATTCAGGTCGATGTTGATTGCACGCCCGAGGAGGCGCGCACCTTTTTCGGTTTGCCGGACGTGAAGCCCATGCAGGACGCCATGATGGCCGAGATCGAGGAACGCCTGAAGGGGAACCTGGCGGCGGCGGATCCCGAAGCCCTGGCGCGCATGTGGCTGCCGGCGGGGATCGAGGGATTCGAGCAGTTGCAGAAGATGTTCTGGTCGCACCTTGGCGGCGGCAAGGGGAAGGAGGGTTGACCGCGGCGCCCGCCGCCGCCGGTGGGCG
>JACZWD010000198.1 GCA_022572335.1 Pseudomonadota bacterium | reverse complement strand
GGGGGCGCGGGCCCGGGGCGACCCCGCGTCCCCCCGCCGGCCCGCCGGCGCCTGGGCGAACAGCCGGTGAAAGGCGGGGTTCGCGTACACCACCCGGCCGTCGGGGGCGGTGACGAGACGGCCTTCCGTGCCGCCCTCGGCGGCGGCCAGCAGCACCTCGGCGACGGGATTGCCGGCGTGCGCCCGGCCCACGGCCCAGGCCAGCGCGAACAGCAACGCCAGGGCCAGGGCGGCGAGCCCGGCGGCGGCCACGGAATACCCGGGGACCGCCCAATGGAGCACCGCCGCCGCCGCCGCCAGCACCGCCGCCGCCGCGCCCCAGGGGGCCGCCACGGAGAGCAGACGGGGCCGCGCCGGTGTTTCGCCGGCGGCGAAACCTCCACCCGCCGGGCCGGGTCCCAGGGGCGCGGCGACGGACCGCTCCGCCGCCCCTTTCCCGTTCGCGTCATGCATTGGGCGCATGGGGTGCAGGGGGTGCAGGGGGTGCATCGGGCAGTTGGCCTTTCAGGCGCAAGACATAGCCGATGATCTCGGCCACCGCCTTGTAATGTTCGTCCGGGATTTCCTCGTCCAACTCCACCGTGCCATAGAGGGCCTGGGCGAGCGGCGCGTTCTCGACCACGGGGACGTCGTTCTCCTCGGCCACCGCGCGGATGCGCTGGGCCAGGGAATCCATGCCCTTGGCCACCACCTTGGGCGCCGGCATGGTCTTCATCTTGTATTCCAGGGCGACGGCGTAGTGGGTGGGGTTGGTAATCACGACGTCGGCCTTGGGCACCGCCGCCATCATGCGCTCCTGGGCGCGCGCCATGCGCAGCTTGCGGATGCGCGCCTTGACCAGGGGATCGCCTGCGGACTGCTTGTGTTCGTCTTTGACCTCCTGCTTGGTCATCCGCATCTTCTTGAGGTGGGCAAATTTCTGGTAGGCGAAGTCGAGGGCGGCGATGGCCGTCATCACCGCCACGGTGCCGACCACCAGCCAGATGGAGATCCAGTGGATGCGATCGAGGGTCTGGCCGAGTTCCAGCGACGGCAGCAGGGCGATGTCGCCGAGCAGCGGCACGGCGAGCCCGAACGCCACCACGGTGACCAGGGACAGCTTGGCCAGGCCCTTGATGAACTCCATGAACCCCGTCGCCCCGAATATCCGTTTCGCGCCCTTGATCGGTGAGATCTTGGAAACCTCGGGTTTGGGCCTTTCCGGCGCCCATATGAACCCCGTCTGCCCGACGTTGGCGACCAGCGCCAGGACCACCAGAAGCCCCATGAGCGGCAACAGGGCCCAGGCCAGGTCCCCCAACAGTGCGATAAACGTGTGTCTGAGGTGTGGGATGTCGAAGGCGATGGCGTCGGGCGATTCGATGAACTTCAGGGAGGTCAGGCGGATGTCCCGCATGATTCCGGGCGCCATGACGATCATCGCGAAGGCACCGCCCAGGAGGATCATCCAGCTCCTGACCTCCCGGGACGAGGCGACCTCGCCCTTGTCGCGGGCCTTCTCCAGCTTTCTCGCTGTCGGGTCTTCCGTTTTCGATGCGTCGTCTTCTTCTGCCATGGCCCGTCCCGAAGATTGTCAAGGCACCAAAAAGACGGAGAAACCTTCTTCGAAGCGCGACAAGAACACCATCATTATGCCCGATATGGTGAGCGCGAACACCGAAATCTGGATCGCGATCTGGATCGGCAGGCCGACGAAAAACACCGGCAGGGCGGGCATCAGGCGTCCAAGCAGGCCGAGGCCCAGGTAATATGTGAGGCCGGTGACGATGAATGGCGAGGCAAGCTGTACGCCGAGCGCGAAACTCTCCGCCACCCGGTGCGCCAGGATCAGGCCCATGTCCCCCATGTCGATGGGCTGTCCGGGAAGAAACAGGGAATAGCTGTCGACCACGGCCCCCAACATAACGTGGTGGGTGTTGGTGACGAAAATCAGCACAATGCCCATGGTGCCGAGGAAACCGGCGAACAGCGAGCTCTGCTGCTCGGCGATGGGGTCCTGGATGAAGGCGTTGGCCATCGACGACATATACGAGATCAGCGTTCCCGCGGTTTGCAGGGCGGCCATCAGAATGCGCCCAATGGTCCCCAGGAACGCCCCGATCACCACCTCGCCGATCACCAGCAGCCCCAGGCCCGCCGGCGTTTCCGGCAGGCCCGGCAGGCTGGCGGCCAGGACAGGCGCCACCACGAAGGTCACGGCGAGGGCGAATACAAGCCGCATGCGCGGGCTGACGAAGGCGGCGCTGAACCCCGGCAGCAGGAGGAAGGCCGTCCCGACGCGGGAAAAGATCAGGAAGAAACCGAAGACGTTGAGGGTGAGAAAGGCCTCCAACATGCCTGCCTAGCCGGTCCCTAACCCAGTGCGACCATGCGGTCGAACAGTTGCCGGGCGAACTCGATCACCGTGGTCATCATGAAGGGCAGAAACACGATGATGGCGAAGAAGATGACGATGATCTTGGGGACGAAGGTCAGCGTCATCTCCTGGATCGTGGTAAGGGCCTGGAACAGGGCGATGACGAGGCCGATGGCGAGGCCCGACAGCATGATCGGGCCCGACGTCTTCAACACGACGAACAGGGCCTCGCGGCCCACCCCCAGGACGTCGGCCTCGTTCATGGCCCCACCCGCTCTTCGCCGGTCCCCTACATGGGCATCCGCATGATTTCCCGGTAGGCCTCGATGACCTTGTCGCGCACCGCGACCACCGTCTGCAAGGCGAGCTCGGCCTCGGCGACCGCGGTGACCACCTGGGAAAGCTCGGCCTGGCCGGTGATTCCGGCCATCGACAGGCGCTCGCTTTCCTCGCCGACCTTGACGGCGTGACGGATGGCGCCTTTGACCAGGTTGGCGAAATCGTCGCCCGGCGCCGAATCGCGCGCATCGATTCCGGGCCCGCCCCCCTTGGCCGCCTTGGCGTAGGCGGCGATGGCGCTGGTGATGTTCTCTGCGGCACTTGGCATCGTTGGCTCCTGCTGGTGACGCCCACCCGGCGCCGGGACGGCCTATCGGAGGATGTCTATGGTCTGGCGCAACATCGATTTGGCGGCCTTGATGACGTTCAGGTTGGCCTCGTAGGACCGCTGCGCCTCGCGCATGTCCATCATCTCGATGAGAGAGGTGACGTTGGGCGCCAGCACGTAGCCCTGGGCATCGGCCGCCGGATGGTTGGGGTCGTAGCGTTTCTGAAACTTGGACATGTCCGGGCGGACCTTGTCGACGCGCACGCTTTCCACGCCGGTGGCGCGGTCGAGCTCGGTCTTGAACGTCACCACTTTGCGGCGGTAGGGCAGATCGTCCGGGGACCGGGGCAACGAATCGGCGTTGGCGATGTTCTCCGAAATCACCCTCAGCCGCGTGCCCTGGGCCTTCATGCCGGCGGCGGAAATGCGCATCGTCTTCAACAGGTCGTCCATTGGCCCCACCTATTGGCGCCGGCCAGCGCGATGCGGATCATGTTCAGGTGCTTCTTGTACAGTTCGGTCGTCAACCTGTAGCTCATGGTCGTCGCCCCGACCTTCATCATCTGCTCGTCGAGGATCACCGCGTTGCCGGTGGGCGTCGACTCATAGGGGTGGCGCGTTCTCTCCGCGGCGAAATCGGCGGAGCGTCCGGGTCCGCCGCCGACGTGGGCCCGGTGGGTCACGTCCGGGGTGACCCGTCCAACCTCGCGGCTCACCAGCCGCTTGAATTCGAAGGCCTTGAGATCGCGCGGCTTGTACCCCGGCGTATCCGCATTGGCGATGTTCTTGGCCAGGACCTCCTGGCGCTGGGCGAGCCAGGCAAGGCGCTTCTTGACCAGGCCGAAAAGCGCGATCTTGTCTAATTCCATGCTGACCCGGTGCCTGTTGCGGCGGCCACCGAGTGTCCCCTTCGGGCTCGGGCGTCTCGGTGACCGTGGAGGCATAGTGTCGCCGCGCACCCTTAAGAATCCGTAAAAGGCCCCATGCCCGCGGCCCCCGCATGGTCGACACCGGGCCCCGGCGAGGGCGCCGGCGATCGCCTTTCCAGACCCCGCGGCGGAACCGGAAAATCCGTATAACCAATTGACTTCAATGGTGTTTACCGCCCGGCCCAATTAAACAATTGTTAAGCATGTTGGCCCACACTCACGCCCTGTGATTGGGCGGGCGGCGGCGATCGGGTACCCCATCTTGTCGGACTCTGACACCAAGTCCCAAGGCCAGGCCAAAACAGGGCCCGTGGCCGTGGCGCTGGCCTACGGGCCGGAAAGCGAATTCGCGCCCAAGGTGGTGGCCGGCGGCCGGGGGAGCATCGCCGAAAAGATCCTCGAGATCGCCTTCGCCCACGGCATCAAGGTCCGCCAGGACGCCGATCTCGCCCAGTTGCTGAGCGCCATCGACATCAACGACGAGATTCCGATGGAGGCCTTCGCCGCGGTGTCCGAGATCCTGGCCTATGTCTATCGCGCCAGCGCCGCCATGCCGCCGTTGGCGGACGACCCTCCGACGGACCCCGCCCCATGAGCGAACCCAACGCCGGGCGGCGGCCGGAAGTCCTGCCCGAGGCGGACAAGCTGACCTCGCTCGTCACCACGGCGCGCCGGCTGCTGGCCGAGAAAAAGATAGTCGACC